>NZ_JAJGQG010000072.1:0-1075 GCF_020783795.1 Xanthomonas sp. NCPPB 1067 | reverse complement strand
ACAGGTAATAGCCCGTGACCGCGCCGACACTGATACCGATCTCGCCACCGGCGTTCTTGTTCTCCGATTTGGTGGTGTTGGTTTCCTTGTTGCTCAGCAGGTTCAGATTGTTTGCAGCCGCCAGGGTCACGTTTTCGCCGGCAATCTTGCTGCCGATGACGTTGAGGTCGCCGCCGGTCGCGGCGATGGTGATATCGCCATTGCTGAGCATGCGGCTACCACCGGTGGTTTCCTCATGCGTGGTCGTCTTGCTCGACGAGCTGCTGGCGCCGATGCCGAGGCGCAAGCTCACGCCTGCCGCATTGGCCGCTCCTTGTGCGCCATCCGCAGCGGCGGTGCCGGTCTTGGTCATGTTGCCGGCAACCGCCTGGCCGTCGTAGCCTTTCAGGCCATTGCTGACCAACCCCACCGTATCACTGACCGCGTAACCCGCCTTGGCGGCGTAGAGCGCCTTCAGGCGATCGTCTTCGACTTCCGAGCCACGCTTGACTGCGCCGTAGATCGCCTGTGCGGCGTCCACGGCGCCACCGGTCAATCCCAACGTGATACCCGCACTCTGCTGCTTGGACGTCTGCACCGTGTCCACGGTGTTTTCTGCCGCCGCAATCGTGACCTCCTTGCCCACGATGGTGGTGCTGGTGGCGCTCAGCACATCGCTGCCGGTGATGGCGACCTTGTTGCCAGCGGTCATCGTCACCGAGCCGTCGGTGCTGCCGACCAGGCTGCCGGTATTGGTGACCTCGGTGACGTCCAGGCCATCGGTCTTCTTGGTCACGCCCAAGGCGACACTGAATCCACCACCGCCATACAGACCCGACTTCTTGACGGTCTTTTCGTGTTCCTCGCTGTGCGTGTTCTGCACCGTGTCCAGCGTGAGGTTGTTGCCGGCGGCCACCACCACATCGCCCGTACTGGCCACCTGCGCACCTTGCGACAGCAGGTCGTTGCCTGCCGCGATCTGCACCGTGTCGCCGCTGAGCGTGGTGGTGACCGCCACAGTGTCCTGCCACGCATCATGGGTGGTGGTGGTCTTGCTGCTGAACGTGCCCTTCTTCTTCTTGGTCATGTCCTGCAC
>NZ_JAJGQG010000071.1:0-1140 GCF_020783795.1 Xanthomonas sp. NCPPB 1067 | reverse complement strand
TGATGCTGCAACATCAACGCCCCTGGTCCTTTCCAAGCTGGCTGCTCAAGGCTCCCTTGAAGGGCGCCGGATCGCTGGTGACTAGGGCCTGTTAACACATCCGAAGCCCATCAACGGTGAGCACAAAGCTGAGGAATCCAAGGAACATGACGTCGAGCTTCTCAAAGCGCGTGAAAATCCGGCGGTAGCCCTTCAAGCGACGGAACAGCCTCTCCACTTCGTTGCGCCGCTTGTACATTTGTTGGTCGTACTCCCAAGGATGGACCCGATTGGACTTGGGTGGGACCACCGGCACGAAACCAAGATCGAGCGCCAACTGGCGGGTTTCATTGCCTTCGTAAGCGCGATCCATTAGCAGATGAATCGGCCGCTTCACTTGCCCCAAATGTTCAAGCAATGCCCGGCCTGCTGGTGCGTCATGTGCGTTGCCAGGCGTCAATCCGAACGTGATGGCTGTTCGAGCATCTGCGGCAACCATATGAATCTTGGTGTTCCATCCGCCGCGGGATTTGCCAATCGCCTGCGGGCCGTTTTTTTTAATGCGCCAGTGCCATCCGGATGCACCTTGATACTGGTGGAGTCCAGCGAGACCGCTTCGATTTTGATGCGCACGATCTGGCAGGTCTGCAATTGGGCGAACATCCGATCCAGCACACCGGACTTAGCCCAACGGTTCATGCGTGTGTACACCGTATGCCAGTTGCCAAAGCGCTTGGGCAGACCGCGCCATTTGCAGCCGTGCTCTGCGACGTAAAGGATGGCGTTGACCACCTGCAGATTGGTCATGCTGACATTGCCGCGCTGCGCAGGTAAGCAATGTTCGATGAGGGCAAATTGTGCTGGCGTGATCTCCATGTCCAATAGTTTAATCGCCCGAGCCATTAGTGTTCACAGGCCCTAGCGCAGCGGGCGCGAAATTCGCAGGGAAATGGGCCTATGCCACCCAGTGCGGTTCTGGCCACTTTCTCAGTCTCGACCTCCATCAGCAGAATAACCATGTTAGGGGCGAATGGAGCGAAGGCACCAACCTCCGTGGAGGTGGCGGAAAGTTGGAGGGGGATGTGCGTAACGGCAAGCTCTACGTTCGCCACTGTAGCGATGACGGTGAAGTGGGCTATGAGGCGTGTCCAAAGTTCTCCG
>NZ_JAJGQG010000070.1:0-1151 GCF_020783795.1 Xanthomonas sp. NCPPB 1067 | reverse complement strand
TCTTCTACCCGGCAACTTCGCGCCATGGAGTGCCGTCTCTGACCATGGCATTGAGGCGAACCAGGAGCACGCGCATGCAGGCGGTAATCGCGACCTTGGCGGGCTTTCCACGCGCGCGCAGCTGTTGATAGCGCTGTTTGAAGCAGGCCTGTGTGCGGACGGCACTCCAACAGGCCATGTACAGCACTCGCCGCATTGCTGCCCGCCCGCCGCGGATGCGGCGTTTGCCCTGATGCCGCCCGCTGTCCATGTTGTAGGGCGCCAGGCCGACCAGGGCAGCGATCTGGCGGCGGTCCAGGGTGCCCAACTCAGGCAGGTAGGCCATCAGGCTGGCGGTGGTGACCTCACCGATGCCGGGGACGGCGCTGAGCGAGCGCGCCAGCGCATCGTCGAGCTGGTGCTGGGTTTGTTTGATCGCCTGACTCATCCGTTGGATGCGGCGGCGCAGCTCGCCGATCTGCTCGATCAGGCACTGGCGCACCAAGGCCAGGGTTGTTTGAGACAGGCGTCGACGCTCGTCGTCGCGCTGCTGGACCAGTTGCTCACGACGTTGGACCAGCATGCGCAATTGCTCGCGCAGTGGGTCGGGAACTGCGGCAGGGGCTTGCACCAGTTCGGCCATGCGCGCCAGCAAGGCGGCATCCAGTGGATCGGTCTTGGCGGTGGTCCCCAAGGCGGTGGCAAAGGCCCGTGCCCGACGCGGATTGATCCGTGTCACCGGGATGCCGGCCGTGGCCAGGGCGATCATGACCGCCCGTTCGTAGCCGCCGGTGGCTTCCAGCAGGACATTGCCGACCTGCTGGCCGGCCAGGTGATCGCACAAGCGCTGGTGCCCCTGCGCGGTGTTGGGAAAGGACAGCGACTGGTCCATGGGGCGCACATGAACGGCCAAGGTGTCCTTGGCCACATCCAAACCGATCCAAAGAGGCATAAGCGTTAGGCAACTCGGTAGACTGGGGGCAGGAGAGAGCCGCCTCGTCGCTGCCCACGCTTGTGAAGTTCGAGCGCAAGCTCGTTCAACTGTTCGGGCTGGGCGACGAGGTCGATGTGCGGCCGCCCTGGCTCCTACACGTGCTCCAACACTGCGACCGGTCGGCGTGCCGCACATCGCTCTCCACCCAAACTTTAGAGCAATGCGCAGACACAAGCGG
>NZ_JAJGQG010000007.1:0-175350 GCF_020783795.1 Xanthomonas sp. NCPPB 1067 | reverse complement strand
GGTTCAACAATCGCCGCTTGCTTGAGCCGATCGGCAGCATCCCACCGGCCGAGGCCGAAGCCAACTATTATTCCAAATCCAAGCAACCCAACGAGTCCGCCATGTCGGCGTGACTCAAACCAAGGAGTCTCCGGGAAAGCCGGGGCGGTTCAGGTTTGTCGGAGGTGGGTACCGCTGTTAGCGGAGTTTCGAGGCTCCGTGGGGTGATCGTGCTACTGCAGGAGATTTACGTCAAGCGCTAATGGACCAATGCACAGCCCACGGATACATGCTCAGTAGTGCCAGTCTTCATGCCGCACCGGCAAATCGTTTAGCTGCCGCCGCAAGTGCGGCCAGTGTGGTAAATGCAAGTCCATGAGAGCAATGAAGCGCGCGTTGTGGGTGGGCTCCAGCAGGTGGATCAGCTCATGTACTACGATGTATTCCAGGCACTCGGGTGGCTTTTTGGCAAGGTCTGTATTGAGCCGGATGTATCCAAGATTGTGGGTGCAGCTGCCCCACTTGGTTTTCATGCGTTGAACGAAGACGCGTTGCGCCTTGACCTGAAGCACGGGCTCCCACTTGTCCAGTAACGCAGGCACGGCCTCGCGCAGTTGCTGCCGGTACCAGCGATCGAGCACCTGCTCGCATCGCGCCTGATCTGCGCCCGGCCGCACCTGCAGGTACAACTTGCGTGGCGTCAAGCCCACCGAGGGTGGCGCATCGACAAAGCGGACCTCAAGCAGATAGCGCTTGCCCCAGACATGGTGACTTTCCTTGTTGAGAAACTCGCGCGGAGTCTCGCGCTGCTGGGCCTGCAGCTTGCGCTGCTGCGCACGGATCCAGGTGAGCTTGGAGATGACGAACAGACGGATGGTTTCGAGCGCCATACTTTCCGGCGCGGCAATCCGCACCTTTCCCGTCGGCGGCAGCACGCTCAAATGCACGTGCTTGATCGGCTTGCGAGTCACCTCGGCGCGCAGCCCACCCAAATCCAGCACATCCAACACCTGTCAGTACTCCTTCTGCGCAACCACGATGGGGAACAGCCGAGCGACCTCGTCGATGTCCTTGAGTACGTCAAACATGGCCTGCTTGACCATCTGCTCTTTCGCCACCACGCCACGCCAGCCATCCGGCCGCCGCGCCTTGATTGCACCATCCAAGGCCAGGGCGGTTTCCAGGGTCTTGCCCCTGCCTGCATATGGGATCTCCGGCTCCCGCAGGGTGTTGCCAACCACGTGATTCTTCAGGTTGTTGTAAAGCGCCTGCTGCCCGAGCGTCTTCAGTCGCACGGGCGTGTCGTCGGCCTTGCCGGCATTCACTTTCTTGGCCACCTCGGCAATGCGGGCCAAGTACTCTTCATATTCGATCGCCTTTTCCTTGCGGAGGCGAATGATCTCGTCCAGCAGAGCCGACATCTTGGCAAAAAATGCCGGGTCGGTCAGTTCTTCCTTCAGGATCTTGCTGCGGACATTGTTCTCGATTGTTTCGGCAATCGACTCCTTGTTGCCCTTCATCTCCCCCAGTCGCTCGGCAATGGCATCGGCTATGCCAGTCTTGACGATGAGGTCCAGCAAGCCGATACCATCGAAGGGAGAAATCTTTCGCGGAGCCTGCGCCTCGATATAGGTATCGATGAGGTGGCGCATGTCGGCCTCGAAGGGCTTCAGGTCAAGCGACTCGCCCGCCGCCTTGCGGATGATCTCACGCAGGTCCAGGTAGTGCTTCTGCTGACGCTTGATGTCCTCGATCTGCGCGGCCGTGTAACCAGCCGCTTCCAACTCGTCGGCCAAGTTGGCGTATGCACGCACCAGCGCGACGACACTTTTGTAGAGCGCCACCCGGTGGTGCTCACGCGCCCGCAGGTCGTCGGCAATCTCGGTGTTTCCGCAAAAATAGTGGATATGCTCCAGGTCGCCCCTGGGCGGCCCTACCGGCTCGCACAGCAGGGCCAGCGCCTCCAGTGCATCGTCAAGGCGTTCACGGCCCGCCTCCACCCGATCCTTGAGCAGGATCTGGGGATCAGACTCTCCAGTGCTGTGGTCAAGCTCTGCGGTATAGACCGCAATTGCCTTTTCGACCTTCTTGAACAGATCCTTGTAATCGACGATGTAGCCAAATTCCTTGTCGTCGCCGTCCAGCCGGTTGGTGCGGCAGATTGCCTGGAACAGGCCATGATCCTGCATCGACTTATCGATGTAGAGATACGTGCAAGGCGGGGCGTCGAAGCCTGTCAGGAGCTTGTCGACAACAATCAATAACTTCATCTTCGCAGGCGTCTTGACGAAGGCGTTCTTGACCTGCTTCTCGTAGGTTTCGGTCTTGGTTTTGCCGGACTCGGCCACAACGCCCTTCAATAGCTCGTTGTAGGTGTTATAGATGAATTGCCGGTCGCTCTCGGTATTGGCACCGGTCTCTTCCTTGCTGATATCCGAGGCCTGCGGATTGTAGGAGGTGACAACGGCACAACGGCCTCTGAACACCGTCTTGTTGAAGCGCTCGAAATACTTGCACGCCTCATAAATGCTGGAGGCGACCAGGATGGCATTGCCCCGCTCATCGTTAAGACGCGGCTTGACCGCAAAGTCATGGATGATGTCCATCACCACCCGGTCCATGCGGGCACGCGAACTGAGCACGGTTTGCAACGTGCCCCATCGGCTCTTCAGCTCGTCCTTTTGCCAGTCGTTCAGCCCGCGGGTCTTGGCGTCGAACCATTGGTCGATCTGCTCGTTGCTGCCTAGCCTCTGGTCGATGTCGCGGGCCTCGTAGACCAGATCCAGCACCACACCGTCCTCCACGGCTTCGGGAAACTTGTAGGTGTGGATGTAGCCGCCAAAGACCTCCAGGCTGGTCTGCGCATCGGACTTCAACAACGGTGTGCCGGTAAAGCCGATGAACACCGCATTGGGCAGCATGGCTTTCATCAACCGGTGCAGTTTGCCACTCTGCGTGCGGTGACACTCGTCCACGAACACCACGAGATCGCCCTGGGTCGGGCTCGGCTGCGCCGCCAGATCTCGCAGAAACGCTTCGAAGTCGTCCACGTCGCGGCGCCCGAACTTGTGTACCAGCGCGCACAGCAGCCGGGGGTTTGGCTGGGCCAGCTGGGCCATGAGATCGCGCCCGCTTTTGCTGCGGTGAATCGTCTCGCCTGCATCCTGGAATACGCGCTCGATCTGCTGATCCAGCTCGTCGCGATCAGTGATGATGGCCACCCGTGCGGCAGCATTGTTCTCCAGGATCCAGCGCGCCAGCAGCACCATGAGGATGCTCTTGCCCGCACCCTGGGTATGCCAGATCACCCCGCCACGCCGCTGCTGCACATGTACCTGCGCGGCTTTGACGCCAAAGTACTGATGCACGCGCGGCAGCTTCTTAACGCCTCCATCAAACAGCACAAAGTCGCGCAGCAGCTCCAGCAGACGCGTTTTTCCACATAGCTTGACCAGGTACTTATCCAGTTTATAACCGGTGTTATCGGCTTCGTCTTCCTTCCAGGCCAGGAAATATTTTTCCTGGGTTTCGATGGTGCCGTAGCGCAGGCCTTCCGAGTCGTTGCCCGCCATGACCAGCTGGATCGTGCTGAAGAACCAGTCGTTGAATTCGGGTTGCTGGTTGGACAGGCACTGGCGAATGCCCTCGCCTAGTCCCACGCGGCTGTTCTTGAGCTCCAGCACGCCCATGGCAATGCCATTGAGGTAGAGCACGATGTCCGGCCGACGCTCATGCCCGCCGGCCAAGGTCACCTCTTCGGCCAGGGCGAAGTCGTTGTTCTCGGGCGTGTGCCAGTCCACCAGATGTACGGTTTCGTTCACCTGGCCGGCCGCCAGCTTCACAGAAACTCCGTAGCGCAGCAGGTCGTACACCGCTGCATTGGCGGCATAAAGCGTGCGCCCATGCAACAGTGTCTCGGTACGGAGCTTGTAGAGCGTAGCGCTGATGTGCGCGGGGCTGTAGCCAAGCCGGCCCAGGTGCTCGCTGAGCAGGCTTTCTTCCAGGCAATGGTTGCCAACGCGGTCGGCCCAATCTCCCAGATAGCGATAACCCAGTTGCTTGGTAAACAGTTGGACCACACGCGCCTGTGTCGCACGCTCAGACTTGTTGATGCGATCGCTCATGCAGCTTCCTCGGCGGGCGTGTCGTGTTGCAAAGATCTAGGTATCAGGGATGGCCGACGGGCCGGCTGTCTGGAACGACCGCCAAAGCGAAGTGGTGGTAAACCAGGCCGGCAACGCGTCTGCATGGATGTGCAACTCATCACCGTCCACGATCTCGGCGAGCAACTCGTGGGCTTCGCCAGAGTTGTCGAACACGTAGGCACGGTTGGAGGCGGCGCAGGCAGCGTCCAACAGGTCGATGGAGCGTCGGTACCGTTCACGCACCTTGTCATCCGGCACATCGTGCCCGCCCTGCGCGACCCGCTGCGCCACGCGCGCAAGATTGATGGCCGGGTCATCGGTGGCGACAAAATACAGATACGTGCGATACCCGCGCGCCTGGGCCTGACGCATGAAATCGATCTTGTCCGGCGAGGACATCACCGTCTCAAAAGTAAAGGTCGCGCCCTGCTCCAGTAACTGCCTTCTAAGTCCGTCGGCCAGCACCGCAGCCACATAGGAGTTGATATTGGGTTGCGGAAGCTGCAGCGTGCCACTGGCATCAATCACCAGCGTCTCGGCCACACCCTCTAATCCGTTTTTGCGCAGCAGAACAGAGTGCGCCAGATGTTCGCGCATGCTTGCCTGCAACTCGGCAGGCGGGCACTGCAGATCGAACGACCGCAGATCCAGCGCACCGGTCTGCCGCAGCTGCCGCTCGATGTCGTCTGCATTGACGTAGGCCCCGATCCACTCAGGGCGCAAATGTTCGTGAATGGTGCTCTTGCCCGAACCGTTGGGCCCGGCAAAGACCCGCATGCGGGGCTGGGCAGCACCAACGGCCGGGCCGGCGTCGTCTACACCTTGCGCCATCGCCTAATCAGCGTTCCGCCGCTGGCTTTGACGCCGGCTTTCCGCCCCGCCTGAGTACTGCGCCGGCCGACACCGGTGTGCTCTTGGGCAAGCGTTTGATTTCCACGTCCTGCCCGCTGACATGGCGTTCGATCAACCACCCGGCGGCAGACTTCATCACCACCCGCCCGCCCTGGCGTAGGGCACGCGCATGCGCCTCCCGGCCCGCCTGGGCGGCCAACGCGGGGATATGGGACTCTGCGGTCTGCATGGAGGATTCGCTGAGAGGCTTGGTGCGGCGCATGGTGCTACTCCTCTGGTACGGCGTAGGGCCATTGTGCAACGTCTGCGCACGGGCTGCCATCACTGCCGGATCAGCTTGAAACTGAGTTGATAGCGGTAAAAACCAATGCTGGGCACCGCCGCCAGCGCCCAGCGCAGTTTCTGGTCGTCGTCCAGCGCAATAATCACCCCTTCCACGGCCTGATGCGGCTCGGCGATCTGCTCTTTGACATAGCCCATGTAGCGCAGGATCTGGCCCACCACCACGTCCGACGCCCGGCCGCGCTTGAGTTCCACCACCAGCAAGCGCTGGCCGTCCTTGCTGACCGCCAGGATGTCGATGGGCCCGGCATCGGTGGCGTATTGCTGGCCCACCAGCTCACCGTCTTCCTCGTAGACCTTGAACTGTTGGGCCAGTTCGGTCTGCGCCCAGTTCTTCACCAGGAAGTCTTCCAGGTGCTTCTCCATCGCGAAGGCCACCGGGTCTTCCACCACCGGGTCGGTCGCCACGATGCCGGGCGTAGGCTGACCGGGCAGCGCGGCCAGGAACTGTTCGATCTCCTGATGGTGATCGGTGATGGTGCTCACCGTACCGATGGACCCGGTGGAATTGCGCAGCGCTTCACTCATCGCCGCGCGGGCGATCGTGAGGGGCAACCAATTCACCTGGCGGCGGTGCGGCAGGACCCGGCCGGGGGCGTAGCGGTACTCACCCTCAACGACTCCCACGTGGTACACGCCGGTGCCGTCAGGGCACAGCACCACATCGCCAGGGCGGATGCCCTTGGCTACCGTCCAAAGCGCGCCGCAGGCCAGACCCGCTGCGATCTTGCTTTTGTCAGGGTGGCCAGCCAGGAACACCGGGATAAGGGCGGCGTTGAATTGCCGCCACGCCTCAGGCAATCGGCCGCTCAGGTCTTGCTCGATGCCAAAGTCTACGCCGATGAAGCCCCCGGCCACGCACTCGGCCGCATGGACACTTTGGCGGCCCAACATCACGCGGTAGTAGCTCTTGGCGGAGTGGGTCATGCGCTGGATTCCATGAGACGGATGCGACCGGTCAGCAAGGCCTGGGCCATGGCTTGCTTGAGGGCGCGGGCTTTCGCGAGACGGAATTCGAGGGTAGAAATTTCGGTTTCCATTTCCGACAGAATACTCGCGATCTCACGCTGCTCACCAACGGATGGGTAAGCAATCTGCAGCTTCTCGATATCGCTCATGCCAAGATTTCCTTGGGATGAGGAATTCGTCAACACGGTGATTTGATTGAGGACCTTCTGGCTCTGCAGTTGATAGTAGAGAAATTTTGAGGCGATCTTTGTGCCTGCGCGAATCAACGCGATTGGTGACCAGATGTTGAAGTCCATGTCATCTTCAACAAGGGCCACTTTGCCAACCGAAGCAGCCTTTCCGAGAAGCACATCACCTCGCCTTGGCTTGCATTTCCTGGCGAAGAGTTGATCGTCTTCCCTAGTGATAAACCGTAGATCTCTAAGATCAATGCGATTGCCAACCAGATTGTTGACCGACAAGAACGGAACACCTGAATCTACGAACACAGGAGTTGTGTGCGGACCATCTGTCACGGGGGCCTGAACTAGGGTTCGCAGCTCTTCGTATGACCATGAGCCGTTGAACCCGGGCAACCGCCGTTTGCCGGTGAGCAGCTCCTGCATGGCGCCTTGCTTGATCTGGCGCTTCTTGGTCAGCAGTTGCTCCAATGATTCAATCAGAGCGTCGGCATCGCAAATAGCCTGGGAAATCCTGTATTGCTCGTCTTCACTCGCAGGCTTCGGAATCGGCAAAGCAACGAGCTTCTCCTTCGGAAGGTGGGCGATACTAGTTTGGGTGACGTAGTTCTGAAGTTTCCCGGTGCGCGCGAACTGTTCGAGCACAGCCGCCATAAACTCATGCGAGTATCCACGCTTTGTGCGTAGGCGATGAAGCGCTTTTTGGTAATAGCACTCTTCTAGCTGACCACGCCAAATCGCACTACGACCGACTTCACCACCTTCGCAAACAAGAAGATCCCCGTGCTCCAAACGATAGCGCTGCAGGTCGGACCGTGACATAAGGATCTCGCCGATATCGTTGATGTCGATCCGCCCCCACTGAACAGCTCTGTTCCCAAGAAATAGTTTGGGCTTCCCCATGTTCTTTTCCGAGTCCAGCATCTTTCCGAGTTGGACATGGAACTCATCGCCAACAGTGGTCACACTCCAATCTGACGGAATCAATCCCAGTACTGTCATGGACTGCTCGCCATACAGATAGTTAGCGCCACGCTCATTCAATTCCATGCAAACCCCATCTTCGCCAAATGCTCAGCCACCCGCGAACGCATGTAGTCCGCCTTCTGTACCAGCTGGGGTAAAGTCTGCACATAGCGCTCAGCCAACTCTTTCACCCGCCCGGTCAGAGCTTGACTCACGCGATCCAGCTCACCGTGTACGGCAGTAGTCAGCGTCGCTAGCCACTTGTGATCCACCACCAAGCTTTTCACTTCAGCAGCAGTCAACGTTGGGTACCGCGCCAGGGCCTTTGCATCCAATTCGGCTTTCAGCGAAGCACTACGCTTCTTCAATGCAATGGCTTTCTCAGACAACGCCAGCCATTGCTTAAGCACCGCCAGCTCATCAGCCGCATCGGCATCCTTTGCTATTTCCTTGATGCGCGACTTCACTTCATTGTCGTTGATCTTGTCGAAACCACTGAACGCCGCATCTTCACCGCTGTGCTCTTCTTCTAACTCTGTTTGCGCAGCCTGGGCGCTCTCCAACTCGACAGCCAGCCGATCCAGTTCCGCCTGCTCGGCGGCAAAGTGGTGCTGCACCAGCAGCGCCTTGGGCACCAGATCGCAGGCCCAGCCTTTGTCCACGGTCCTGCCCGGCGTGCCGTCCTTGTTCTTCTTGGTTTCCAGTACACGATAGGGCTGCGCTTTCCAGCCATCTTCGGCAATCAGGTAAGCGTCGTCCTGCAGCGTGGCCTCCCAATAGTCCAGCAGATGCTGGTACACCGCATAGGGATCGATCAGCGGCTGCGCGGCTGGCTGGTGCTGGTAGTGGGCCAGCAGACCTTCGGCCAGCTCGTGGATGAGTTCCTTGGGGCGGAAGCCCGGCGCCAGTGCATTGAGCCGCTCCATAGCGGTCGCACGCCACGCCTCGAAGTGAGCATTCATGGCCTGGATGTAGGCCTGGAACTGCGGATGCTGGTAGATGGTGGGCTTGATGGCCGTTGGTGCTACGGTCAGGTCCAGGTAGCCGGGCCGGCGCGGGCGAAACAAGGCGGCCTGCAATTGCGGGCATACCGCCCAGTAACGGCCAAGGGCTTGCAGATCCGCCTCGGGGATGCCGCCATTGAGGTGAGCATCGATATCCTGCTGATCTTCCGGCGTGCTGCTATCGATGTAGCGCGGCAAGTTGAGGTTGAAATCGTTCTTCTCAATCTCTTCCAGGCCGACCATGCGCGCATAGCGCGGGTTGCTGTCGGCAAGTGTTGTGAAGGCATCGACAATGCGATGGATGTCGCGCTCGCGCAGGCGGTTCTTGGCGCCATCTTTGATGAAGCCGCGCGCGGCATCGATCATGTAGATGCCCTTGCGCGCCGCCGCGCCGGCCTTGTCGATGACGATGATGCAGGCCGGGATGCCGGTGCCGTAGAACAGGTTGGCCGGCAGACCGATGATGGCCTGGATCAGCCCGCGCCGCACCAGATTGCGACGAATCTCGGCCTCGGCGTTGCCACGGAACAGCACGCCGTGCGGCAGGATGCAGGCGCCACGGCCCGTGCGCTTGAGCGAGCGAATGATGTGCAGCAGATAAGCATAGTCGCCCTGCTTGGCCGGCGGAGTGCCAAAGCCTTCGAAACGCTGGTAGGCATCGCCGATGACGCCGGTGCTCCAGCGTTTGTCGGAGAACGGCGGGTTGGCGACCACGTAGTCGAAGGTCTTCAGCGCATCGCCCTGTAGGAACTTGGGATCGGCCAGGGTGTTGCCCTGCTCGATCACCGCGCCCGGGTTGTGGTGCAGGATCATGTTCATGCGGGCCAGGCCGCTGGTGACTTCGTCCTTCTCCTGCCCGTAGACGCTGACCTGGGTGGGTGCAGCCTCGGCCACTTTCAGCAGCAGCGAACCGGAACCGCAGGTGGGGTCGTACACGGTGGTGTTGGGGCTGGTCTTGGCCTTGGCGATGCCCAGCACCTGGGCCATCACCCGGCTGACTTCAGCAGGCGTGTAGAACTGCCCTTTGCTCTTGCCACTTTCGGTGGCGAAATGGCGCATCAGGTATTCGTAGGCATCGCCCAGGATGTCATCGCCATCGGCACGGTGACGGCTGAAGTCAAGGTCACGGGACTCGAAGATGCCGATGAGGTTGCCGAGCTTCTCGACCTTTTCCTTGCCTGCACCGAGCAAGGACGAATCGTCAAAGTCGGCCTTGATGCGTAGCCGGTTGGCGTCTTCCAGCGGGCGGATGATCTTCTTGTTGATCTGGTCGCCGATATCGCTCTTGCCCTTGAGCGCCACCATGTCGGCAAAGCTGGCGCCCTTGGGAATCTGGATGGGCGCGAACGGCTGGCCGGCATACTTGTCACTGATGTACTTGATGAACAGCATCACCAGCACATAGTCCTTGTACTGGCTGGCATCCATGCCGCCGCGCAGCTCGTCGCAGGAGGCCCAAAGCTTGGAATAGAGATCGGATTTCTTGATGGGCATGAGGTCTAGGAATTCTTCTGTTGCAACACGATGTGCCCAGCTCTGCTGTGGAGCAGATTGGGCGGAACTGCGGGAGCATAGCCGGCTTGCAAAGGCCGGGAAACGCCTGTTGAAAAGGGTGACATGAAGAGCGTGATCAGGCTCATTGGTGGCGATAAATCAACAGTGCGGGAGTTTTCTCTCGCTCTTTCGCGCGGCGCAATGCAAGCACTAGCGCCGCCCTATTGATAGTCGTCTTCACGCTGATGCCTGACTGCCAAAACGGTGACGACCTGATCGCTTTCAACCTCGAAGAGCAGCACATAGCCGCTGGCACCGAAGCCGATTACCAGCTCACGCAAAAAGGGGTCCGCCAACCCTGCCTTGCGGCAGCTCCACGGGGACAGTTCAAGCACTGTGACGCCATCGCCGATGGCCTGCAGCACACGCTCGGCCACGGTGAGGTCGCCTTCGGCACGCTGTAGCAGCCAGTCGTAAAGGCGCGCGAGCTCGTCGCGCGCTTGCTGAGTGAAGCGGACAAAACATCCCACGCTGGCTTAGCCCTTGCGCGCCTGGTCCAGTTGGAACTGCAGCCCGGCCAGCACATCTTTCGCGTCGATATACCGGTAAGGCGCCTTGGCGCTGTCACGCGAGGCCAGCCCGCGTGCAATGAAGGCTTCCTGCTGCTGACGCTGCTGCACCTGGGCGCGCACGGAGTGCTCGACGAAGCTGGACAGCGTCTCACCCTCCTGCAACACGGCCTCGGCCGCTTCGCGCAGCGCCGGGTCTACCCGGAGCGATGGAAGAGATGCGGATTTCATGGCAGACCCAGTGCGTTGCAATTGCGATGCATCATCGCAAGCGAGCGCCGGTGCTTCAAGGTTTCTTTGCAGACCTAAGCCGACGATGTCGCAGCTACGCTGGCGCAATGGTGCGTAGGCGCTGAAGCACGACGCCTGCGCGCTCCGGTTCGGCGACCAATCCCGGCAACGCGTTCACAAACGCCGGGTTATCCACTAGCCCCTTGAACACGTCGGCAACCCAATGCCGAAGATCTGCATGCTCCACGGCAAACTCTTCCACCAGCTCGGCCCGGCCATCGACGACATTGAGGACGTCCTCCAGGTCGTGACTGGAAAGGAAGTCGCTGTTGCCTCGGGTAGCTAAGGCTTCGAGCTTGGTCGCCACGAATGCTGTCGCTGTCACCAAGCGGATGGACAGGCGATCGCTCAAGGCCACCACTTGGGCCGTCTCTACAGCATGGGCGTACCAGCGGTTGGAGAAGCCAAGCACGCCGGCATCCACCTGCATCAGGTCGAAGAGGACGCCCGACGCTTCGTGTACCCAGCGGCAGACGACACCGCTGCGCATCTCGCGCGCAAAGCCCTGCGACTCCACACGCGCCTCGATACCGGAACCGGGACCAATCAAGATTGACCACCGCATCGACGTCATAGGTGGCGCGGACGCCTTCCGCCAATGGATCCGACACCAGCAGGCCAACGACTGCTCCGCCGAGGAAGACCACGTGTTCGCAAAGTTCGCCCAGCGCATCCGTAATCACCAGCAGATGCGGCAAATTAGGATCTTCAGAGCGCATCGCCAAGCCCCAGCAGTTGCTTGAGATAGCGCGCTGCCAGCGTGCGCTCGCGGGCACGCCCGCTGCGTAGGGCGTCCTGCAGCGCCAGCAGTTGGTGCAAGGCAGGGTCGGCCAGCGCAGCGTTGGGCGCACCTGCCGACAACGGCGACAAGCTCGGGCCTTTGGCCGTGCCCTGCGCGCTTGGCCATACCGGTGCATCCCCTGGGGAGCTGGAAATGGCAATGGACAGTGGGGGCACGCCGAAGGCCGTAGGAATGCCACGCCTTAGCGGCCCGATCACGGCGGGGAAGGCATAGCGCACGCCGTGGACCGCAAATTCATGCAGCGCCGTGCGTACCGTCTCCCACTCGCCGCGGCTTTTTTCCAGCGCCAAGCCGGATGCCACCGCGCGCTTGACGCTGCGATGCACCTGAGAAGGGCTCATGCCCAGCGCTTCTCCAAGGGATGCATACGTCAAGACCTGGCCCGCCTGGGCGACCTGCTTGTACAGCACCACTAGATCCTGGGGCTTCAGTTCCACAGCAGAGCCCGCCTTATTCCATATTCCGGAATATGGAATATCCAGCGAGCGAGCTGTTTTTGCAAGCAGTCTTCGCTAAGCGCTCTGACTAAACGAGGGCCTACCGCTCAACGGCGAAAGCCAGACATGCTCACCCAATTCCCCGCAGCGCCACCCGAAGCGCCTCCCCCGCCAACCGCGCACTCGCCAGCAGGCGCTCCAGGCTCTGCCCATGCCGGGCGCTGGCGGACAGGCCGGCCATGGTGGTGCTGACGAAATCGGCCAGCCGGTCTGCGTCGTGCGGGCACTGCTTGGCGATGTGGGAGCGGATCAACTCCTGGGCGGCGACATGAAAGCCGCAGGCGGCCTCGCGCGCCTGCGCGTCGTTGCTGCGCGTGCCTTCCAGCACCAGGCAGCCGGTGGCGGCAGGGTCTGCGGCGTAGCAGCGCGCGGCCTGCTCCAGTACGTCGGCCAGCGCGTCGGCCAGCGGGCGGGCGGTGTCCAGGATCTGTGGCAACGGGATGGCCCCGGTCTGCGCGTAGCGGTCGAGGATGCGCGCATACAGGCCGGCCTTGCTGCCGAAGGCGGCGTAGAAACTGGGCGGGTTGATGCCCAGCGCCTGGGTGAGGTCGGCCACGCTCAGTGCGTCGTAGCCACGCGCATGAAATAGCTGCTGCGCAGTGGCGACCGCTTGGTCCGGGTCGAACGCCCGTGGCCGGCCACGGGCCCGGGAGATTTCTGTAGTCATAGTTACAAAACTCTTGACGGCAGGCGAAATCTATTATGTATTGCTCGCTACATTAATTGCGAGGTGGTGCATGTCAGCGTTCAAAGACAAGTCGGTATTGGTGCTCGGTGGCAGCCGGGGGATTGGGGCCGCCATCGTGCGGCGCTTCGTGGCCGAGGGCGCGCGGGTGACGTTTACCTATGCCGGCTCTGCCGAGGCGGCGCATCGCCTGGCCGGTGACACCGGCAGCACCGCGGTGCTGGCCGACAGCGCCGACCGCGATGCGGTCATCGACACGGTGCGCCGCAGCGGGCCGCTGGATGTGCTGGTGGTCAACTCCGGCATCGCCTTGTTCGGCGATGCGCTGGACCAGGATCCGGACGCGGTAGACCGGCTGTTCCGCATCAACGTGCACGCGCCCTACCACGCCTCCGTGGAGGCCGCTCGGCAGATGCCGCCCGGCGGGCGCATCATCGTGATCGGCTCGGTCAACGGCGACCGCATGCCGCTGCCCGGCATGGCGTCCTACGCGCTGAGCAAATCCGCGCTGCAAGGGCTGGCGCGCGGGCTGGCCCGCGACTTCGGGCCGCGTGGCATCACCATCAACGTGGTGCAACCGGGCCCGATCGATACCGATGCCAACCCGGAAAACGGGCCGATGAAAGACCTGATGCACAGCTTCATGGCGATCAAACGCCACGGCCGCGCCGACGAAGTGGCCGGCATGGTGGCCTGGCTGGCGGGCCCGGAAGCGAGCTTTGTCACCGGGGCGATGCATACGATCGATGGTGCGTTTGGGGCATGACGCGGCGACGTCTGCATTGAGGGCACTGCGGCTCGACATGTAGCGCGACGAATCGCGGTAAAGGCCTTCCGTCAACATACATGGCGAGCTGCTGTTGCAAGGCCAGCCTTCTGGTCCGCCCGCATCTCCTGCTGTCAACGCGTGGTCGCATTTTCCATGGCATGCGGCGCATGGCAAAGGCAATCGCTGGCCGGGCCCTTGCTGTCGCGTTGATCCTGAGTTGCCTATAGTTGCCGACGAACCCTGCAATGGATTGACCAATGCACTTGATGTCATCCGGCCGGTGCCTGGCCCTTGCACTCGCGGTGGCTGTCACCGGCAGCGCGTGTGCACGGACACCATCACCCGAACAAAAAAGGACTTCTCCCATGTCAGGCACCGTCACCACCGGCCGCACCATCAACGGGCACACCTATTCGGACGCTCCGGTCGATGTAAAGCTGGGGCCGAACACCTTCCGCATCCCCGCCAACTATCTGGACAGCCAGATCGCACCATGGCCGGGCGAAGGCGTGACGCTGGTCATCGAGTGGCCAAACATGACCCCCACCCCGCCCGGGGCACGGGCCAACCCGCGTACGAATGATTTCAGGAAGGAGATCCATGCAGCGATCGACTACGTTG
Organism: Xanthomonas sp. NCPPB 1067; assembly: GCF_020783795.1. NCBI lineage: Bacteria > Pseudomonadati > Pseudomonadota > Gammaproteobacteria > Lysobacterales > Lysobacteraceae > Xanthomonas > Xanthomonas sp. NCPPB 1067. The sequence continues at coordinate 161,186 of NZ_JAJGQG010000007.1, read as the reverse complement.
ACCGGGTCCCGATTGAGGCATTGCTTGGACGCTATTCGTCGAACGAAGCACTCACCAAGGCTGATTGGGTCGAACGAGGTAATCCTGCGGAGAGGCTCGATCTCCGGATTGCACAGCCTGAAACGCTCGGATTGATTCCCTATGCCATCGATGAGGAGAAAATGGCCACGTACGTCAAAGCGTACGAAGCCCGCTACGGCGAGCCTCCTGCGCGCAACCCTGCGCTTGAATATGACTGGTATGTCGCGCGCGATGCTGGCGGCAATCTAACGACGTTTATCAAATGCGACAGCGCCAAGTTTCGCACTGATGGCATACGGCTTGAGGGCGACCAGGTAGTTGACGAGGAAAGCTCGGTTGTTGCCGATTGCACTCACTACCTTGTCGATGTCGAGAACAAGCTATCCATCACGCTTCACTACTACCGGGCCTTTCTGAAGGACTGGAAGCGCATGGAGTACGCGGTAAAGGACGTACTTACCCGAACCAAGGTCAGGTGACCGGACCATTGACAAGGAGTGAAAAATGAGTGGAATGACCGAGAACGATCTTAGAATCCTTTCCAACTACGCGGACAGAGGCAACCGCGAGCTGTATTGGAACTACCTGTCGCAACTAAATGGTGCAGACGGATACGGAACGCTGGCGCTGGGCGTAGTGCGGAATGACAGCTTGCCCGGCCAGGTGGCCAACAGTTATGCGCAGGACTACGCCAGGTCGCAACGCGATAATGGCTCGCGTTTTCCCAATGCTCACCTGACCGAGCGGCAGTGGGAAGATTTCGGACAGACACTACTCATAAAGGATCTTGAGCTTAGGCAAAGCTGGTTCCGTAAAGATCGCCCAGATCTGGCACTGAACCTGCCGGGCGCCTCCGTCATGCTCGCGCACGACCGCGCATTCGAGCAGCACCAGCTCGACCCCAACTGCTGGACACCCCGCGTACTTCTGCAAGCAGCATTGGAAAAAAGCGGCCCCCAGAAGCTGGAACAGATCTGGACCAACATGCTCGACAACGGGTACGCCGGCGCCACCCGCATCGGCAACACGGGCTACGAGACCTTTGCGCAGATGGGCATGGCGGCCGGCAGCCAGTACCTGGCCAAGCTGGGCACCACCGAGGCGATCCAGATGTTGGAAGGCCGCTCCGCCGTCGATCCCAATGTCATCGGCAGCAACAGCTTCTACGCGATGTACTTCGAACAGGACGGCAAATGGGTGAACGTCAGTGCAGGCGGCGGGCATCTTTCCATGCGCGAAGAAACCAGGCCTGCCCGTATTGCCGAACTCGACGATGCCCGCGCCGTCCGCCTGGAGCGGCAGCAGAAAGCCACGCAGTTCCATGAAGACGATCCGTACCGTTCGATTACGCGCAGCCCGTTCACGGCATCGGTCGATGGCCTTCCCGATCGAATGCAGGCGCCTACCAAGCTCGCAGATATCGGCCCTGATCACCGCGACTACGCACTGCTGCAGCAGGTTCGCGCGGGTGTGAGCGCGATCAATGCACAGGCCGGGCTCACACCGGGCGAGAACAGCGAGCGCCTCATCGCCAGCGTGATGACCCTGGCCCGTCAGAACAATCTGGACCGGGCCGACCACGTGGTGTTGAGCAAGCAAACTGCCGACAGCCCGGCCGGCCGCACCGTGTTTGTGGTGCAGGGCGAGTTGAACGACCCGGCGCACCTGCGCGCCCACATGCCGACCGATGTCGCCGTACAAACGCCGGTGGAAAAGTCGCTGCAACAGCTGGAAGTCGCCACGACCGATCGCCAGCAGGCGTTGGCGCAGAGCCAGCAGCAGGAGATGGACAACCGGCAGCGTGAGAGTGCCGCACTACGCATGGGATAAGTGGGACGCCGGGCGTTGACGCACAGGCTCGGACAACGCGGCCGCATGCCCCGGGGGATTGCTCCTCGGGGAAGTCGCAAGGCCGCTGTCCTTTCTTCAGGGTCGCGATGCGCGCCACTGATCGACGCGCAGCAACCACGCCTGGCGTGCAACCAAACGCCTAGCCGTTACGCTCCCGCAACCATGCCTTGATCTGCGGCACACGCTGGTCACGCAGCCGGACCCGCGTCTGGATGCTGCCGATCGCGGTTTCCGCCTCGCGGCGCGAGGTGGGGGCGATGTACTTGTCCGCAAACGCCTTGATTTTGTCGACGGTCTTGAGGTCGAACGAGCCATCCGCCAGGCCGGGGTAGTAGCGCGCACGCGAGGTGGTGTCGACCAGCGTGTCGACCTGGCTGCGATGGGCGACGGCGAAATCGAACGCCAGCTCCGGGTGTTCCCCGGCCACCGCACGGATCATGCTGGCGGCATTGGTCGCTCCCGGCTCGCTGGTGAGGGCCAGCGCCAGGGCGCGTTGCGCCAGCGCCGGATCCTTTGCATGTGCCAGATAGAGGTAGTACTCATCGCGCACCATCGCGGAGGTTTCCTTTCGCGCCATTGCCTGCAGCGTCTGCCAGGTAGCGGCGTCGGCATGTTGGGCGACGATGCCGAGCACGGTGCTGCGCAGCTCCGGCGACAACGCGGCGGGCTTGGCCTGGAAGACTGCGAAGCGGCGCTGCGCTTCGGCAATCACCGCCGGGTCGTCCAGTTCACTCAGGTCGGTGATCAGTTGCGCGCGCAGTTGCTTGACCTGGGCCGAGTCGCCATCGCGATCGTCCCAGCCATAGCGGGCGAACACCGGCGCCAGCCGCGCCACCGCGTAGCTGCGCCAGGCGGTGCGGTCGGCTGGACTGTTCTCGAACAGAGCGTCCAGACCCACGAACGTGCCGGAGACGATCTGCCACAGGTCCGGCGCGGCATCCGCCGGCAGGTTGGCCGTGAGGTCGAGCAGATCCGCATCCGGCTGCAGCCCGACCTTCGCCAGCGCACTGGTGTCCAGCAGGATGCCCAGTTGGTCCACCACCGGCAGCTTCGACAAACCGGCGCTCAGCGCCTTGAACTGCGCGGGCGCATACAGCGTGCGGTAGTAGCCTTTCTGGCCCGCATTGACCAGCACCGGCCCATCGCAGCCTGGCAGTGAGAGCTGCGCGCTGTGGTCCACCAGCACGCGTTGCGTCTTGCCGGCGCCATCGCGCACGGTGACCGGCACGCGCCACGCCAGCGGTTGTTTGTTCGGCCGATCGAGCGTGTACTCGCCCTGCTCCAGCGTCAGCGTAGTGGTGCCGGCATCGCAGCGGGTGCTGGCCTTGATCAGCGGCACGCCCGGTTGCCGGGTGAAGTCGTGGGCGATGTCGAGGAAACGCTTGCCGGGTGCGACCTTGTCGATCTGCTGCCACAACTGGCCTGTGACCGCATTGCCGTATTGATGCTGCCGCAGGTACTGGCGCACGCCGGTGCGCCAATTGTCCGAGCCGACATAGTCCTCCAGCATGCTGATCACCGCCTCGCCCTTGTCGTAGGTGATGGTGTCGAACGCCTGGCTGGCCTGCTCCACGGTGGCCACGTGCTGCACTACCGGGTGGGTGGTGGCATAGGCATCGAGTGCCATCGCGCCGCGGCTCTTGTAGGCCGGGCCGGTCTTGTCGATGTCCCACTCCGGATGCAGCTTGGCGGTGGTGCGCGCCTCCATCCAGTTGGCGAAACCTTCGTTGAGCCACAGGTCGTCCCACCACGCCATGGTCACCAGATTGCCGAACCACTGATGGGCGATTTCGTGCGCGGCGATGGTGAACACCTCCTGCTTGTCGCTGACGGTGGACACTGCCGGGTCCAGCAGCAGGAAGCGCTCGAAGGTGAAGATCGCGCCCCAGTTTTCCATCGCACCGAAGAACTGGCTGCGCCCCGGTGCGGCGACGTTGTCCAGCTTGGGCAAGGGATAGGGAATGCCGAAGTAGGCGTTGTATTCGTGCAGGACATCGCGGCCGGACTGCAACGCGAACTGCGCCTGATCCACCTTGCCCTTCTGTGCGATCACGCCGATCTCGGTGCCGTTGTCGGCAGTGACGGTGGCGCGCTCGAACTCGCCCATGCTGACGAACAGCAGATAGGTGGACATCTTCGGCGAGGTCTGGAACACGATCCGGGTACGGCCGTCGGCGGCCGGCGTGGACGAGGCGACCGGCATATTGCTCACCGCCATCTGCCCGGCCGGTGCGTTGACGACCAGATCGAAGGTGGCCTTGAAGTTGGGTTCGTCCCATGCCGGCACGAAACGGCGCGCGTCGGAGTTTTCGAACTGGGTGAACAGCGCGCGGCGAGTGCCCTGCGCGGTGGGGTAGTCAAGCGCGAACAGGCCGTTGGCCTGGGTACCGATCGTGCCGCTGTAGTCCATGGTCAGCACGTACTTGCCAGGTGCCAGCGCTGCGCCGGTGCTGATGCGGGCAGTTTGCGTATCGGCATCGGTGGTGACCTTGGCCGCCACCGGTGCGCGGCCTGCCGCGGCCAGCGTGACCTTGCCGAAGCGCAGGTCCGCGGCCTGCAGCACGATGGCATCGGTGGGCACCAGCACGTCCACATCGATGCTGACCTTGCCGTCGAAGCGCAGCGCCTCGGCGTGCGGAGTGATCTCGATGGCGTAGTGGCTGGGCCTGGCGGTGCGCGGCAGCTGGGTGGTGACGGCCGCGGCAGCCGGTGCCGCCGTGGCAGGCGCAGGCTCGGCGGCGTTGACGGAGCCGGTCAGTGCAGGACTTGCCAGCGCCAACGCGATGGCGGTCACCAGGGGAAGACGCATTGGTCATTCTCGACAGGAGGGCGCAGGCACCCGATCCGCCCATGATCCACTGCAGACTCATCCGCATGCACCGCCGAAAGTCATGCCAATGCTCAGCAATGCTCAAACGCCAACGGCCCGGACATGCCGGGCCGTTGGACCATACTCTACCGCGTCAGCCGATCAGGCGAACGGATCCTGCAGCACCATGGTGTGGTCGCGATCCGGGCCGGTGGAGACGATGCTGATCGGGCAGCCGGCCAGTTCCTCCAGCGCACGCAGGTAAGCGCGGGCGGCGGGCGGCAGCTCCTCCCACACGGTGATGCCGTGGGTGTTCTCGCTCCAGCCGGGGAATTCCAGATACACCGGGGTGCACTCTTCCCAGCCCTGCGCGTCCAGCGGGGCGTATTCGGTGCGCTTGCCGCGGTATTCGTAGGCGATGCAGACCTTGAGCTTTTCCATGCCGTCGAGCACGTCGAGCTTGGTGATGCACAGGCCGGAGATGCCGTTGATGGCGACCGCACGCTTGAGTGCGACGATGTCCATCCAGCCGCAGCGGCGCGGGCGGCCGGTGGACGCGCCGTACTCGGCACCGCGGTCGCGGATACCCTGGCCGATCTCGTCGTCCAGCTCGGTCGGGAACGGGCCGCCGCCGACGCGGGTGGCATAAGCCTTGGCGATGCCCAGCACGTAGTCGATGTCCTGCGCGCCCACGCCGGTGCCGGCCAGTGCGCCGCCCACGGTGGTGTTGGAGCTGGTGACGTACGGATAGGTGCCGTGGTCGATATCCAGCAGCGCACCCTGCGCGCCTTCGAACAGCACGCGCTTGCCCTGCTTGCGCAGGTCGTGAAGGATGCCGGCCACGTCGGACTTCATCGGCTGCACGTACTCGCCGAAGGCCAGCGCTTCGTCGTAAGTCTTCTGGAAGTCCACCGCGTCCACGCCCAGGTACTTGGTCAGCACGAAGTTGTGGTAGTCCAGCGCGGTGCGCAACAGTTCTTCCAGCTGCGGCGGGTAATGCAGGTCGGCGATGCGGATACCGCGGCGCGCGACCTTGTCTTCGTAGGCCGGGCCGATACCGCGGCCGGTGGTGCCGATGGCCTTGCCGCCGGCGGCCTTCTCGCGCGCCTGATCCAGGGCGATGTGGTAGGGCATGATCAGCGGCGCGGCCGGGCTGATCTTCAGGCGCGAGCGCACTTCCACGCCGGCACCTTCCAGCTCGCTGATCTCCTTGATCAGCGCGGCCGGGGAAATCACCACGCCATTGCCGATCAGGCACAGCGCGTCTTCGCGCAGGATGCCGGAGGGAATCAGGTGCAGGACGGTCTTCTTACCATTGATGACCAGGGTATGGCCGGCGTTGTGGCCGCCCTGGAAACGGACGACGGCACCGATCTCTTCGGTGAGCAGATCGACGATCTTGCCTTTGCCTTCATCGCCCCACTGGGCACCGAGCACGACAACTGACTGACCCATGACGGGTGGACTCCTGAGTTTTGCTGCGGCCATCGGGGCCGCGGGATGGGACCGGTTCGGGGCCGACGGCGCCACCGTGCGCGCGGCTCCATCGGGGAGCGTTGCAGCGGCGACCAGCCCTGACACGGAAAAAGCCGGACGGGGTGCTCTGGAGGAGCGTGCCCGGCCGGCTTTTGTGCATTATCCGGGTTTCCGGTGGCCTGCACTACCCCCTGGCAGTTGGTCCAGCTGAGGTCGACGGGGTGACTGGGCGGTTTGTGAGGCTGAGTGGCTGGTCAGGCTGGACGGCAAGCCGGCTGGTCGGGCCGGTCGGCGGCCTGCATGGTCCGAACCCTGACCCGCAACGCCTGGGCGCCAACGAGTCCGGTTCCGATACGACGCCACACACGGCTCAGTGGCGCACGATCCACAGCGCGGTAGCGGCCAGCACCAGGGTCACTGCGCCAATGGCGCGTACCTGCGAGATCGGCAGGCTGAACAGTTGGTCGATCATGCGTTTCCAGGCGATCGGCATGGTGAACAGCAGCAGTCCTTCGATGACGAAGATCAGGCACAGGGCGGTCAGCAGATCATGCATGGGCAATGCGACATGGGGACGGAGCTGTAGTGTGCCCGGATCCGTCTCCCGACACGCTCCCCGCGCGGGCGCGACGAGGCATTGCCGGGAAGGCAGGTCGCGCACGGGTGCGCTCCTGCGCAAGACTCCCCATGCCTAGGAAAGGTGAGAGATCGCAACGCGCAGGCCGCATGCGCGTTCGGCCGCGAGCGCACATGAAAAACGCCCGCATTGCGCGGGCGTTCTTTCCCTTCAAGCAGCGCGCGTCAGCGATCGCTCTTGAGGTATTGCAGGAATGGGTCGTTCTTGTCGAGCACCACCACGCCATTGCCGTCGGCCATCGACTCGCGATACGCCTCCAGGCTGCGGTAGAACGCATAGAACGCTGGATCCTTGGAACCGGCCTGACCATAGATGCGTGCCGCCTGGGCATCGCCCTCGCCGCGCAACTTCTGCGCATCGCGCTCGGCGTCGGCCCTGATCACCGTGCTTTCGCGGTCGGCCTGCGCACGGATGGTCAGCGCCTGCTCTTCGCCTTCGGCGCGCAGCTTGCTGGCCTCCTGCTTGCGCTGGGCGCGCATGCGCTCGTAGACGTCGGTGATCACCTGGCTGTCGGTGGGCAGGTCGATCTGCTTGATGCGCAGGTCGGTGATCTGCATGCCCAAGCCCTTGATGGCGCCGTTGATGCCCTTGAGCTGGTTGGCGATCAGTTCGCTGCGGTCGCCGGAGACCAGTTGCTGCAAGGTGCGCGAATTGATCTGGTTGCGCAGCGAGTCGGTGATGATCGGGGCCAGCCGTGAATTGGCCACCGACTCCTCACCACCGGTGGCACGGTAGAACGCCCGCACATCGGAGATGTAGCCGATGGCGAAGAAGTCCACGCTCACGTCTTTCTGTTCGGCGGTGAAGTAGCGCGCCGGGGCGGTGTCCAGCACCTGGAAGCGGCGATCGAACACGCGCACCGATTCCACCATCGGAATCTTGAAGTGCAGGCCGGGCTTGAGGTCGGCACGCACCACGCGGCCCAGGTTGAGCACCATGGCGGTCTGGTCTTCGCGCACCACGAATACCGAGCCCATCAGGGTCAGCAGCACGGCGATGATCAGGCCGATGACTAGCGAATTCTTCATTACTCGGTTCCCTCACGGCCGGTCGGGCGCGGGCCGCGTTCCGGATTGCGGATGGCTTCGCCGTTGTTGCCTTGCGGCGGATTGAGCAGCACGTCCTGCGGCACCATCGACGGCATCCCACCGCTGTTGCCGCCACTGGTGGATGGCTTGCCGGCATCGGCCGGCATCGGCACGTAAATAACCTGGCGACCATCGCTGCCGATCACCTTGCGGTTCTCCGCCAGCACCTTCTGCACGGTTTCCAGCCACAACCGCTTGCGGGTGACCTCCGGGGCGCCAGCGTACTGCTCCTGCAATAGGGTAAAGCGGTCGGCATCGCCCTCGGCCCTGGAGATCACCGCCTGCTTGTAGCCTTCGGCGCCGGTGCGGGTGCGTGCACCCTGGCCGCGCGCTTCGGGCACCACCTTGGCCGCATAGGCCTGGGCTTCGTTGATCAGGCGCTCGCGCACCTGCTGGGCACCGTTGACCTCGTCGAAGGCCGGCTTCACTTCTTCCGGCGGACGGGCGTCCGGCAGGGTCACGCCGGTCACCGACAGGCCGGTGTTGTAGGCATCCAGCGCCGCCTGCAGCCGGTCTTTGGAGGCAATGGCCAGCGGGCCGCGATTGTTGAGCACGGTATTGAGATCGGACCGGCCCACCTGCTCGCGCACTGCGCTCTGTGCGGCCTGCTCCAGCACCAGCTCGGCATTGCGCGAGCCGAACAGATACTTGCGCGGGTCGTTGATCTGGTACTGCACATTGAGCGAGACGTTGACGATGTTCTCGTCGCGCGTCAGCACCGGCACCTGGTTACTGAAGGTCTTGATCTCGGTGGCATTGACCTTGCGCACCGACTCGATCGGCCAGGGCAGCTTGAAGTTCGGGCCGGGCTGCAGGATGCGCGAGAACTGGCCGAAGCGCAGCACCACACCACGCTGCTGCTCGCCGATGAGCTGGAAGCTGGAGAACAGCACCATCAGCGCCACCGCGACCAGGATCCAGCGGCCCACGCCGCCATCGAACAGCTCCTTCAGCGGCGCGGGCAGATTGCCCCAGCCACCGCCATTGCCGCCTCCGCGCGGCCCCCAGGACCTGCGACGGTTGGGGTCTGGGCCATCTCCGCCCTTGTTGCCGGGTGTGTTCCAGGCCATGCACGCTCCGTGATCGAGGGGCTGTGCGGGCCAGTCCCGCAGTGCCGCCGTGTTGTGTGATTCGTCGATTCTACTAGATGGGGCGGACCGGCCGTTTTGAAAGGCCCGGATCGGTGCATTGGCGGTTTAGCCGGCGGAGGATCGGTTCGCCAGAGCTGGCCGGGGCGAAAGCAGCCGCGGTGCAGCAGCAAGTGCGTCGATCGGATGGCGACCTGCCTGGCTGCATTCGGTCAGGCGCTCCAGGCCAGGGGCGCGGATGCAGCCGAGTCGCGCGATAACCGGAGGACGTTACGCAGGCTCTCAGTGCCAGTGCGAGACCCGCCTGACCAATGCCAGCGTGAGAACGACGGTAACGAGGTGGCGATCCCCTGCCCGCATCCCGGCCTTCTCCGGCAGGGCTGGGCGCCGCTTGCTTACGATCCATGCCGCGCGCCGCTGCCATGGCTGCCCGAGCCTCCGGGCCGGTTCCGGTCGCCGCCGGCCGCTGACGCGTCGCGCCTGCTGTCGAAGATCCTTTCTTGTCCTGCTTCGGTGTGGCCGCGTAGATCAGGCCGCAGGCGGCTCGTCCTTCTGGTTGAAGACCCGCTCCATCACTTCCAGCAACTCGTCTTCGGAGAACGGTTTGGTGATGTAGGCACGCGCGCCCTGTCGCATGCCCCACATGCGGTCGGTGTCCTGGTCCTTGGTGGTGACCAGGATCACCGGAATGTGCTGGGTGGAGGGCTCGCGCTTGAGCGTGCGCGTAGCCTGGAAGCCGTTGAGATTGGGCATGACCACGTCCATCAGCACCAGATCCGGCAGCGACGCCTTGGCCGCTTCCACGCCAGCGGCGCCGTCGGTGGCGGTGATGGTTTCGTGTCCCAGCTTCTCGACGATGCGCTGAATTCCCAGCAGCTGCGACGGCGAGTCGTCGACGATCAGAATGCGTGCCATGTGTTTCCCCTAGTGTGCGGCGAGTGTAGTGCGCCGGCTGCGCTTTCGGTAGGTGGGCAGGGCCAACTGCCTGGCACGTCGTGCGACATGCAATGGACTGACGCGCCCCATTCGCCTTGCACAGGACTGCAGGAGTTAAGACATCGGATAGGACCAGGCTGGATTCAACGCAGCCATCGACGGACCGCGGCGTCGATGGCTTCTCTCACCGGGAGGTGGCGCGCGGCGCCGGATGAGGGTGTGGTTGGTGCCGCGACAGTCACATTTGCGGGAACATCACGCGCCTGCTGCCCCCATCCGCCCTCCGGGCACCTTCCCCCGCAGGCGGGGGAAGGATGGCGTTGGCTGGGGCGATGCTGCGGCGCTGGCAACCTATCGTCTTCTTCCGCGCGCACTGAAAACCGATCACCGTCTCCGGCGTGCAGGGGAACACTGACAACCGATCATCTTCTCCAGTGCGCGCGAACACTGACGACCGATCAGCTTCTCCCGCGTGCGGGAGAAGGTGGCGCGCAGCGCCGGATGAGGGTGCTGTTGGTGTTTGCGGGAATATCACGCGACTGCTGCCCCCATCCGCCCTTCGGGCACCTTCCCCCGCAGGCGGGGGAAGGACGGCGTTGGCCGGACGATACTGCAGCGCTGGCAACCCATCGCCTTCTCCCGCGCGCACTGACAACCGATCACCGTCTCCCGCGTGCGGGGGAACACTGACAACCGATCATCTTCTCCAGCGCGCGCGAGCACTGACAAACGGCGATCATCTTCTCCCGCGTGCGGGAGAAGGTGGCGCGCAGCGCCGGATGAGGGTGCTGTTGGTGTTTGCGGGAACATCACGCGACTGCTGCCCCCATCTGCCCTCCGGGCACCTTCCCCCGCAGGCGGGGGAAGGATGGCGTTGGCCGGACGATGCTGCAGCGCCGGCAACCTATCGCCTTCTTCCCCGCGCACTGACAACCGATCACCGTCTCCCGCGTGCGGGGGAACACTGACAACCGATCATCTTCTCCAACGCGCGCGAGCGCTGACAACCAATCATCTTCTCCCGCGTGCGGGAGAAGGTGGCGCGCAGCGCCGGATGAGGGTGCTGTTGGTGTTTGCGGGAACATCACGCGACTGCTGCCCCCATCTGCCCTCCGGGCACCTTCCCCCGCAGGCGGGGGAAGGATGGCGTTGGCCGGACGATGCTGCAGCGCCGGCAACCTATCGCCTTCTTCCCCGCGCACTGACAACCGATCACCGTCTCCCGCGTGCGGGGGAACACTGACAACCGATCATCTTCTCCAACGCGCGCGAGCGCTGACAGCCGATCAGCTTCTCCCGCGTGCGGGAGAAGGTGGCGCGCAGCGCCGGATGAGGGTGCTGTTGGTGTTTGCGGGAACACCACGTGACTGCCACCCCCATCCGCCCTTCGGGCACCTTCCCCCGCAGGCGGGGGAAGCACGACGTTGGCCGGGCGATGCCGCTGGCTCACCGCAGTCCCACCCCAACCCTTCTCTTGCAGGCGCAAGGCCCAATGCCCCTCACGGGGAAACTCACACCGTCTCGCCGAACGCCTTGGCCAGGTTGCGATAGGCCTTCTTCTGCGCATCGTCGGTCGGCGCCGGAGCCAGCACCTCGAGCTCCACGATCTGGTCGCCCGGCGTGGCACCCGGCAGGCCGCGGCCCCGCAGGCGCAGCTTGCGGCCGGCGTCCGAGTCGGCAGGCACCTTCAGCTCCACCGAACCGCCCAGCGTCGGCACGCTGATGGTAGTGCCCAGCGCCGCCTGCCACGGCATGACCTGCAGGGTGTAGAGAATATTGCGCCCGTCCACCTCGAAGTGCGGATGCGCGGCATATTCGATCTCCAGCAGCAGGTTGCCGCCACCATTGCCCTGCCCGCTCAGCCGGATCACCTGGCCAGGCTGCACGCCCTTGGGCACGCGTACGTCCAGCTGCTTGCCGTTGATGGTGATACGCACGCTGTCGCCGGAATACACCGCTTCCAGCGGCACGGCCAGCTTGGCGCGGGTGTCGCCGCGCGGCGGCGCCCCGGCACCTGCACCCGCACCCGGCCCGCGCGCACGCCCGCCGCGCTGGCCGGCGAACAGGCTTTCGAAGAAATCGCTGAAGCCGCCGCCGGCGCCGCCATTGCCGAACACTTCCTCGAAATCGAAGCCCTGGCCACCGCCGTACCCCGGCGGGGCCTGGAACTCGTCACCCGGGCGATAGCCCTGCGCCTTCAACTGATCGTAGGCCTTGCGCTTGGCCGGGTCGCGCAGCGCCTCGTAGGCTTCGTTGATCGCCTTGAACTTGTCCTCGGCGCCGGCTTCCTTGCTGACGTCGGGGTGATACTTGCGCGCAAGCCGGCGATACGCGGTCTTGATCTCGGCATCGCCCGCACTGGGCTCCACACCCAGCGTTGCGTAGTAATCCTTGAATTCCATCTAATCACCTCTGGAAAAAAAACGGCCCGCAGCCAGGGCCACGAGCCGGTTCGATGGGTCGGCACTTCGTTGCGACGGCCATGCTGCGCGGCGGGCGAGCTTCGCCGGGACGTACCGCCCCGCCGATTCGGAAACCGACCGCGCCACCTGGCGCTGACGCAACTGAAGATGCCAACCGATCCATTCGCAGCCGGGCGGGCGACCGCGCCTATTCTACGGCGCGGCCGTCGCCGGGGAACAAAACCGCCGGCTTCGTTCCAGGTCTTGCCTTGCAGCGTGACAGGCGCGTGCCGGATCGCGCAGCTCCAGCCGACGCCGACCCCGGCCGGCCTCGACCAACCCGCCACGCTCATGCCTTCGGAGCGACTGAGGGTACGTCGCGAGCCCCTGCCGACAGGTGCGGAGAGCCTGCCCGGAACCGGAGCGTACGTCTGACGCATTCCCACTTGGGGCCTCAGCCGCGCCTGCCTGGCGCTGCACACGCGTCCAGCCGCTATTACTGCACCCGGCCGTTGCCGTCCTGTCCGTTACCGACCTGAATACGACGCGGCGTTGCCGCCGGACGCTTGGGAATGCGGATCTCCAGCACGCCATTGTGGCCGGCCGCGGTGATGCCATCGGGATCGGCGCTGTCGGGCAATGCGAAGCGGCGATGGAAGCTGCCGTAGCGGCGCTCGATGCGCGAGAAGCGTTCGGTTTCGGCGCTGGATTCGCCCTTGCGCTCGCCCTTGATCGAGAGAATGCCCTTGTCCATCTGCACCTCGATCTCGCCCGGGTCGATACCCGGCAGGTCGGCATACAACACGAAGTGGTTGGGCTCTTCCTTGATGTCCACACGCGGCACCCACTGTGCGGTGACCACGGCCGACTCGTCGGTCTCGCCGTTCTGTTCGAAGAAGCGATCGAACACGTGCTTGATCTCGTTTTGCAGCGCGTGGGTGGGCCACTGGGGATAGCGAACGATATTCATTGCAAGCCTCCAAAAGGTTGGGTGAGGGGCCGGCGGCTGTAGCGTGTGCCGCTGCACCGGCCATGTGCGTCAGATAGGCGTGCACTTGCCGATTTCAAGCGCGTTGACGCGCTTTTCCCCTGCGCCTTTCTAGACTCCGTTCAGCCACAGGAGACCGCCCGCATGACCATCGCCGTTGGTGACAGCATTCCCGAAGTGGTCCTCAAGCACCTGCGCGATGGCCTCGAAGCCGTGGACACGCATACCTTGTTCGCCGGCCGCAAAGTGCTGCTGTTCGCGGTCCCTGGCGCGTTCACGCCCACCTGTTCGGCCAAGCACTTGCCGGGCTACGTGGAACATTTCGAGGCCTTCCGCAAACGCGGCATCGACGTCCTGTGCACTGCCGTCAACGACCCGTTCGTGCTGCAGGCCTGGGGCCGCAGCCAGCTGATTCCCGAAGGCCTGCACCTGCTGCCAGACGGCAATGCGGAGCTGGCTCGCGCACTGGGTCTGGAAATCGACGCCAGCGGCTCAGGCATGGGTCTGCGCTCGCGTCGTTATGCACTGTATGCCGAAGACGGCGTCGTCAAGGCCTTGTTCGTCGAAGAACCCGGAGAGTTCAAGGTGTCTGCAGCCGACTACGTGCTGCAGCACCTGCCCCACTGACGTATTGCGTCCCCCGCCCACTGAAGAGGAAAACGGCCAGCCATGTCTGATCAGCCAGCCACCACCACTACCGGTATCACCGATACCGCCACCCTGCGCGCCCGCGCACGTCAGAGCATCGAAGATGGTGCCATCACCGAGAGCTACCATGCCGATCGCCAGAAAGTGATCGCGCTGCTCAATACCGCGCTCGCCACCGAATACGTGTGCACGCTGCGCTACTACCGCCATTACTTCATGGCCAAGGGCATGCTCGCCGACGCGGTGAAGGGCGAGTTCCTGGAGCATGCGCAGCAGGAGCAGGAACACGCGCACAAACTCGCCGAGCGCATCGTGCAGCTGGGCGGCGAACCGGATCTCAACCCCGATACGCTGACCAAGCGCTCGCACGCCGAGTACAAGGAAGGCAGCGACCTGCGCGACATGGTCAAGGAAAACCTGATCGCCGAGCGTATCGCCATCGACAGCTATCGCGAGATGATCGACTTCATCGGCGACAAGGACACCACCACCAAGCGCATCCTGGAAGGCATCCTCGCGCAGGAAGAAGAACACGCCGACGAATTCGCCGACATGCTGGAAGGCTGGATCGGCGAGTGAGTGCACTGCATCGGCGCGCTTGCGCCGATGCAGTCATTCGGTTGCACGATCCGGCAGGACAGGGCGCCAGCAGGCGCCCTGTGCTTTTTCGCGACGTGGCGATCTGCACGCACAGCGCTCTCCACTCGAGCTGGCAGCTCCACCTCGCAGGCACACCCCCGGACACGACCTGCCTTTCTGGTCATGCCCCGCCGCGCCCGCGTGCGCTCCCAAGCCGATGCGGCGTCAGCGCTTGCTCAGCGCAGTACGCGGAAGCGCAGCTGTGTCCAGGCGCCATCGCTGGCCATTGCGGTGAGCGTGTGCTGGCCGACCTCGGCAAAATCACGTTGAAATCCCTGGCGCCCGGTAGTCTGGGCGATCCAGCGTCCGTCCAGCAACCAATCGATGCGCGCTTCGCTACCCAGCGCGCGCAGCTGCAGGCGCACCGGCCGGGCGCTGTCGTTGGCACGCGCCAGCGTGGCACGGTCGCTCAGCCCATCGATGCGCAGCACGCCAGCGCCGACCATGTTCCCATCGGGTCGACAGTCCGGCGCCAGCGGCGGCGGTTGCGTGGCATTGCGCTCTGCCGCGCTCAGCCAGGGCGACGCCAGCGCGGGCCAGCGCGCCAGCACACGCGACGCGCGCAGATGCGGCTGCTCGCATTCCTGCGACAGCCGCTGGCCGCTGCGCGCGTCCACTTCGAAACGCCATTGACCGCTCTGCCACAGCCGCGCGTCGCGTTCGGCGAATGTCGGCGGCACCGCGCCTTCCAGGGCGTAGGCCTCCATCCGCCGCGCGCACAGCGGCGGCGGAGTCTGTTCCGCGGCCCCACCCAACGGCCAGCAGATCTGCAGTGCCTGCACCGTGGCGGGCCTCGGCGGCGGCACACTGTCGCCGGCATTGCGTGGCAACGCGTCGATGACCTCGAACATCAACGGCAGTGCGGTCACCGCACCGTATTGGCCGGGCAGTGGCGTGCCATCCGGCCGCCCCACCCACACGCCCACCGTATAGCGCCGCGTACCGCCCAGCGCCCAGGCATCGCGATAGCCGTAACTGGTACCGGTCTTCCACGCCACGCCCGGGCGTGTCGCGGTATCGAAGGTGCCGCTGCCATAGCCGGGGCGCGGGTTGCTCTGCAGGATCTCGCGTACGATCCAGGCGGCACCGGGCGACATCAGCCGGCGGTCGATCCGCGCTGCATCCGGCGTGTAGCGCACACGCCCGGCGATACCGCCGCGGTTGAGCGCGGCGAAGGCGCCGACCAGTTCCTGCAACTGCGCACCCGTGCCCCCCAGGATCAAGGCCAGCGAGGGCGGCGTACCGCGAGGAAAGTGCAAGGCGATCCCGGCGTTGGACAGCCGTGCGGCGAACCGCGCAGGGCCGATACGGTCGAGCAGATCCACCGCCGGCACGTTCAACGACAGTCGCAACGCCGCAGCGGCGCTCACCGGCCCATTGAACGCAGCATCGAAATTGCCTGGCCGGTAGTCGCCAAAGCTCTGCGGCGCGTCTACCAACAGGCTTTCCGAATGGATCAGACCATCGTCCAGAGCCATGCCGTACAGAAACGGCTTGAGCGTGGAGCCGGGCGAGCGCCAGGCCTGGACCATGTCCACATGCCCCAGCCGCCTGCGATCGCCGAAGCTGACCGAGCCCACGTAGGCACGTGCCTCCATCGTGGCGTTGTCCACCACCAGCAAGGCAGCCGAGGTGCGTTCGGGCAATTGCGAAAAATACGTACTCACGCGTTCTTCGAGCATGCGCTGCAGCTCCGCATCCAGCGTGGTGACGATGCGCGCGGCGCGCGGCTGCGCACTGTGCAGGCGTTGCGCCAGCAAGGCCGCATGCAACGGCGGCTTGAGCGAACGGGTCACCACCGGTTCGATGCGCGCATCGTCCACCTCCGCGCGCGACCACACCCCCAGCTCCACCATGCGGTCGAGCACCTTGTCGCGTGCACGCTGCGCCGCCTCGGGGTGCCGATCCGGCCGCAAGCGACTCGGCGCCTGCGGCAATACGGCCAGCAGTGCCGCTTCGGCCTGCGACAATGCCCTGGCCGGTTTGCCCAGGTAAGCCCAACTGGCCGCCTCTACGCCTTCGATGGTGCCGCCGTAGGGCGCGCGTTCCAGATACAGCGTGAGAATCTCGCGCTTGCTCAGATGCGCTTCCAACTGCAGGGCGCGCAACAGCTGCCTGGCCTTGCCCCAGGGCGTGCGTGTATGCGGATCAAGGATGCGCGCCACCTGCATGGTCAAGGTGGAGCCGCCGGAAACGATGCGGCCGTGCCCGATCCACTGCCCGCCGGCGCGTAGCAGGCCCCAGGGATTGATACCGGGGTGGCGCCAGAACCAGCGGTCCTCGTAGTTGAGCAGTGCCTGCAGATACAAGGGCGATACGCTCTGGGGACTGGCCGGGTAACGCCACACCCCGTTGCGATCGGCGAACGCACGCAGCGGCGTGCCGTTGCGTGCGACCACCAGCGTGGACGTGTCGCGCGACCTGGGCAGCGGCAGTGGAAAGGCCAGGTCCAGCATCAATAGCGCAGCGAGCAGCGCCGCGGCGCTCCAACGCAGCCAGCGCAGCCAGCGCAGCCAGCGGCTATCGCCCCGGGCCGACTCCGGCGCATGCGGCTGCGTCCGCTCCCTCCCTGCCTGCACCCGCGCGTGTTCGTCCATCGTGCAAAGCATGCAGGGCAAAACGCGTTTCGGCCACTGCTGCGCGATCGGATGCGTCGTACTGCGCGCTCTGGCTGGCTTGTCAGCCACGGCGCCAGGGATGCGGCCCGGTAGCGGTAAGGCGCCACGCGCAAGCGGGGCAGGCCTGACGAACGCACGCGGCAATCCGATTGCCAGGAATGCGGTCGCCAGCCGCGGCGCCATCCCCAGCCAGCCGTTGGCTGCCGAGTCGGACACCGCAAACCGTCCAGGCGGCGTTGAACGAAGACAGGCAGCACCCAGCCACGCCAGCTCGTGTCGCCGTCCTGCGCATCGACACTGCTGAACGGCAGCGCCTCACCCCTGTCGCCCCCTGCCCCAGCCAATGCACGTCCTCGAACACCACCGCCCGCACCAGGGCAACCAATGCCGGGGGGCCAGGCGAGCGCGCGACAGGCGAACATGAAGCCGAAGCCACGGAATACGGTGTCTTCAGCCAGCGCGAACAGCACCGCCGGCCACAGCAGCCCGAGAGACATGCGAACATCCCTGCGCGCAAGCATCGGGGTCCGTCCGCCGCCAGTGCAGGCGAACGTTCGCAGCCGCGTCCCTGTGCTCGAGCGGATGGCCGTGTTCACCACACCGGTGGTCCCTTGGCAGCATGCGTGCACGGTGGCCACGGCGCGCAACCGCAGCATCGGGCGATCGTGCGCCGGTCGGCAGATGCGCTCCTGGCACCTTTCATTCGCTCAGCGTTTTTCCAGCGTGGCGCGATAACGCAGCAATGCTTCCGGTGCATCGGTCTGGATGATGCTCACACCATCGCGGTACAGGCGCCCCCAGACCTTGTCCGGCTCGCGCACCGCATCGGCATCGCCGCCGTAGCCGGCGATGAAGCCTTCCCACAATGAGTTGACCATCAAGCGCACCTTGTGCGCCCTGCTCACCGCTGCCAGCGCCGGCAGTTGCGCTGCGCTCATCCGGGGCAATTCGAGCGCCATGGGGCGTGCGTTGCGGGTCTGCGCGGTGGCAATTGCCGCCAGATCGGCCGCGCCATGCGCGTTGATCAGGATCGGAAAGAAATACACGCTGTTGAATGGTGTCATTGCTGCCAGCGGTGGCGTGGCGATGCCGGCCTCTGCCTTCACGATGACCTGGTGCTGCATGCCCAGGCGCGCCACCGCATCGACCACCTGCACGTAGATCGCATCCTTGACGTCGAGGTTGAGCAGGATGCGGCCCTTGGATGCGGCCAGCATCTGCTCCAGGGTGACCACGCGCTGGTCGGTGAGCGGTGCCTGCGCGCCGCCTTCGTCGCTGCGCAGGCGCAGCTTCTGCAGGTCGGCCAGGGTCAGCTCGGACAGCTTGCCAGTGCCATCGGTGGTGCGGTCCACGCTGGCGTCGTGCAGCATTACCAGCGTGCCATCGGCGGCGCGGCGCACATCGGTTTCCATCACGTCGGCACCGATCGCGATGCAGCGCTCCAGCGCGGCCAGCGAGTTCTCCGGTGCAGGATCGGCGAAGCCATGCGCTGGCGCGG
Source organism: Xanthomonas sp. NCPPB 1067 (assembly GCF_020783795.1). Classification (NCBI taxonomy): domain Bacteria; kingdom Pseudomonadati; phylum Pseudomonadota; class Gammaproteobacteria; order Lysobacterales; family Lysobacteraceae; genus Xanthomonas; species Xanthomonas sp. NCPPB 1067. The sequence goes on along the minus strand of NZ_JAJGQG010000007.1, from coordinate 142,487 downwards.
GCGCATGGCAGCCGCGGTGGGCAACCACCACGATGCCGCCCTGCGGATCAAGCAGACGTGCCTGGATGGCGGTCACGCCGATCAGCGCTGCACTGGCTGCGGTGGTGGTCATGGCCGCACACAACAGCGCAGCGAGGACGGCAACGGATTGCAAGGACATCGAAATGACTCCACTTGAAGGGAAGAATTCACTGCACGTTCGCCAGCGCAACAGGCCGGGCGCGAGCGGTCAGTACATGCGCCACCGGTCCAGGCTGGCACCACGCGATCGCGCCATGCACGCCGCAGCGAACAACGGTCTGTTGCCCTGGATCAAAACGCGGGCGTGAACCGCAGACCAATCCAATAGGTCGTCGGCACCGAATAACTGTCCTTGAGCAGGTTCTGCCCCGGGCCGGTTACGCTGGTGATGCGGCTATGGGTGAGGTTACTGACCTGGCCCACCAGGCTGAGCTGCTTGCTGATGGCATAGGTGGCCGTGAAATCCAGTTGCGAGCGCGGCGACCAGTACAGATCCTGCCAATCGATATTGCTGACAATCGAACGCAAGGCCTTGCCCTGCCGGTTGTAGGCCGCGCGCAACTCCAGGCCGCCGGTGTTGTAGAACAGCGTGGCGTTGGCGGTGTAATCCGGTTGCCCGACCAGGTTGTCGAGCTTGCGCTCGCGCTGGGTGACAGTGGTGCCGCTGCCTATGCTGTACGGCACATCGAGGCTGCCATCGAGCACGGCAACATTGACACTGAAGCCGACTCCGCTCAGCCACGGAACAAGCGGCGCCAGGGTGTTGACGATGCCGTTGAGCTCCACACCGCGGATACGTGCCTTCGCGGCATTGGCCGGCGTGCTGATCAGCGCATTGGCATAGGTGGTGCCGTCGAAGGTGTAGCTGTCGGTGCGCGAGAGCGTGAAGATCTCGTCCTGGATGCGCTTGTCGAACACCGCCGCGGAGGCGAATGCATCGAAATCACCGGGCAGGCGCCATTCCAGCGACAGATCCAGGTTATTGGACACGCGCGGCTTGATGTCGGGGTTGCCGATGGTCACGGTGACGCCCTGCGCATTCGGGTTGCCGGCGTCGGCCGTGTTGACGAAGCCGATCGAGGTGCGTGCGGCATATGCGTCGTAAGGCGGCCGGCCCAGCGTACGGCTGGCGCCGGCGCGCAGGTCCAGCGTGTCGGTCAGGTGGTAGGTCATGACGGCCGACGGCAACAGATAGGCGTAATCCGCGCTGGTCGGGTTGTCGACATACACATAGCGGTTGCTGGCGGTATCCAGCTGGCGCTGGCGACCGACGGTGTCGAGTCTGGTGCTGTCGTAGTGCAGGCCTGCCTGCACATTGAGCCGATCGCTGCGATAACTCACCAGGCCGTAGCTGCCGAAGATCTTTTCGGTATGGGTGAAGTTGTCCTGGTTGCTGAAGGCCTGCTGGTCGGTACTGTTGAATGCGCTCAACGGCGATGCCGCCAGCACGCGGTTGGCCTTGTCCGGATCGATGGTGATCAGGTTCAAGCCGGCGTAACGCAGCGGCGCCCTGCCGGTGCCCGCCACGTTGGCCAGGCCGAAGGCCGGCGCGCTGGTATTGGGTTGGTACTCCACGCGATAGATGTCGTAGGACGGCTTGTCGGTGGTGTACGACACGCCTGCCGCGAAGCCAGTGCCCTGATCGCTTTCGCCCTGATTGAAGCCGTAGTCGAGCCGACCGGTCAGAATGCGATCGGCGGCAGTGCGTTTGTAGTCAGGGCGCCAGTACGACAGGCTGTAATTGTTGAGGTTGTTGTAGGCCTGCGGCGACACACCGAAACGTTGATCGAAGCCGGACGTGTCATAGGCAAAGGCGTAGTCGGGTGTGGCGTTGATGGTCACGCCACTGCCGGTCTGCCCGACCGGCACCGGCGCTGGGCGCGTGATGCCGGTTGCGTACTTGATCATGCGAATGGGTTCGTCGTAGGTCGCATCCGACAAGGCCGCTCGTGCGGAGAACTGCTGCCGGTCGGTAGGACGCCAGAGCGTGCCCAGCTGGGCCACCTTGGTGCGCGTGGTCACGATCTGGTTGGAATAGCCAACCTCGACATCGCCACCTGGGTAACGGCCGGAGGTGGCGGTCTGCTCGAACACCTGACTGCGGTTGCGCGGGTCGATGATGACCTCGTTGCGCTCCATGTTGTCCTTGAAATAATAGTAGCCGGCCATGGCATACGCTTCGAGCGCCGCACTGGGCCGCATCTCGAACTTGCCGGTAACCCCGTAGCGGTCGCGCTGGTTCTGCACGTACCAGTATTTGTCCTGCTGCGGCACCGCCCAGCCATTGCCGAGATTGGCACCGGTCTGCAGCACACCGTTGTTGTCGTAGAACCCGTAATGCACCGTGTCGGTGGTCATGTGGGTTTCGGTATAGCTGCTGAGCGTCTGGTAGTTGGCCGACACCGTGAGCCCGTACTGTTGCTCGCTGCCGAAGGTGCGGCTGCCGGTGGCATTCAACCGATAGCCAAGATCGTCCTGGTCGCGCGGCTTGCCCACATCGTTGGCGTGGCCGAGCGCGGCTTCGGCGCTGAAGAATGGCTTGCCGCCGTTTTCGAATGCGCTGCGCGTCTTGAGGTTGATCGCACCGCCGGTGGCATTGGGATCCAGATCCGAGGTAAACGTCTTGACCACCTGCAACTCGCTGACCATCGAGGCCGGCAGCAGATCCAGCCGCACGCCGCGGGTGATCGACCCGAGCGTGCCGTTCGGCGTACCGGGTGATGCGATGGTGAGCCCATCGATGGTGACATTGTTGTAAGACGGCCCCAGGCCGCGCAGCACCGGCGTGGCCGCCTCGTCGCGCGGATGCTCGTTGTCGGTAGCCGGCAGTACCGACAACCCCGGAACGCGACGCAGCGCTTCCACAATCGTGCTGTCCGGCAGTGCGCGTACATCGGTGGCACTGATCACATCGGTGATGTTGGTCGCCGCACGCTTGCTTTCCACTGCGGCTGCGTTGGCGCGGCGCACGCCGGTGACCTGCATGGCGTCCAGTGTCTGCACGCCGGTTTTGGTTGCGGCGGCTGGTGCATCGGCGTTGGATACGTCACCTGGGGACGCGGCGGACTCTGTGCCTACCGCGTCGTCCGGTGCCGCGCTGGCGTCTGCGGGATCTACAGATAATGAAGGCGACGATGAAACGCTGCGCTCTGCGCTGGCAGACCTCGCGTTGGTCTGCGCCTGCAGCGCTGGTGAACATGCCGCGATGGCGACGGCGAGAACAGTCAAATGAAAACGGAACGAATCGGAGCGCTGCATGGAATCCCGGGAACGCGCAGCAAGGACGCCACGCCTGTGAGAAGGCACGCCACCGTAGCCAGTAGAAATGACCCCTGCGTGTCGCTTGCATCGCAATGCCAAGACAATGCGTAGCGGTGTCGCCAGAGACGAAGACGGTCGCCGGAGTCGCAAAGACCTTCAGTGCGGCGCTTCAAGAATCCCTCTCCCGGCCGGAGAGGGATTGGGGCGAGGGTACGAAGGCGAGGCAGTGAAGCAGTCGGTGCTTCAGGTCTGATGGCGCGTGGCGACGCGTTTGTCATGACAGGTGATGGTAGATCTCCGCGGCGCACCCTCATCCGCCCCTGCGGGGCACCTTCTCCCGACGGGAGTAAGGAATCGCTGACGGCACCGCTAAGTGGGCGGCCTTATCCCTCTTCACTCCTGCCGCAGGGCGATCAAAGCCCCTCTCCCTGCGGGAGAGGGGTTGGGGTGAGGGTACGAAGGCGAGGCAGTGAAGCAGTCGGTGCTTCAGGTCTGATGCCGCGTGGCGACGCGCTTGTCATTTCAGGTGATGGTAGATCTCCGCGGCGCACCCTCATGCGCCCCTGCGGGGCACCTTCTCCCGAGCGGGAGAAGGCAGAGTTTCGGTGTCCGTCAGAAATGGCGTGCCCCTACGGCTGCACCACCGTCATCGTCGCCGGCGTGCTGTGCCCCACCCCGCGCAGCTCCGGCCGGTACATGTCTTCCACCAGCGATGGCGGCACGGTGTATGTGCCCGGGGTGACCGCACGCACCAGATAATAGAGCTGCGCCTTGCTGCCCGACGAGAGCGCCAGAGCGGCCACATAGCGGTCGTCGCGGAACTCTTCGTGCTTGACGTCGGCGGCGCGGGAACGTTCGCTGATGCCGATGCCGTCCACCACCACGTCGGCCCACTGCTTGGCATCGCTCAGATTGAAGTTTTCGATCTCCAGGCCTGCCGGCAGCAGGTCGGTGAGCAATGCATCGGGCATCGATTCGTTGGCAGTGATGGTGACACGCACAATCAGCGCCTCGCCTTCCTTCAGCGCGCGCGGGCTCCACGGCTTACCGTCGGTGGTGTACCAGCTGCGCTCCACGCTAAGGTGGCGTGTGTCCGGCTCAGGCGCGCTGCGCGGGATGCCGGCCACTTCCAGGCTGGCGTACATCGGCGCCTCGCCCTGCGGTGCGAACTGCACGCCCCGCGCGAGCGCGGCGCCGTCGAAGCTGCGCGCGAACAGACGTGCCGCGGCGATCTGCTGCGCATCGCCGCCGACGGTGAGGGTGCCGGATACCTGCTTGCCCTGCCCGACCATCAAGGCCTTGCCCAGTCGCGCCAAGGCGACCTGTTCCTGCGTGCTCAGCCACAGTGGGCCACCGGCACGGCGTACATCCAGCGCGCGGCCGAGCGCCACGACCCGGGTATCGTACTCGGGCTTGGACAGGCCGCGTTCGTGCAGCAGGGCCATCATCAAGGCGTCGTCGCGAATCGCACTGCCATAGTCGCCGAAGTAACGCGGCCGCTCGGCACTGTCCTTGGCGAAACCGGCCTTGATCGCCGCCCCACCACGCTTGGTGTCGCCCTGCAACGACAGTGCCGCGCCCAGATGCACCAGCGACAGGCCGGTCAGCGCCTTGTCGCGCTGGTTGTCGTACAGCGCGCGCAGCGTCCCCAGCGGGGCACGGTTCACACGTGCCAGCACGTAGCCGGACCAGGCCTGGTTGGCGAACTTCAGATTCTCGCGGCGATCCTGCCCGTAGAACTCGTTGCCGCCGGAGAGCAGGTCTTCACTCAGGCGATTGAGTGCCTTCTGCAGCACGTTGTCGGGCACCGAGAAACCAGCGTCTCTGGCATCGAGCAGAAACTCGGCGATGTATGGCGTCAGCGCCGGACTGACATCGCCATCGTCTCCCCACATCGAAAAATGCCCACTGGCGATCTGCATCGAGGCCAGCCGCCCGAACGCGCCTTCCATCCGTTCGCGTCGCGTGGCCGCATCCAGACCCTGGGTGCCCAGCGCCCTGGCCGTGGCATCGTCGAGCAATAGCGCCGCATACCCCTTGCTGGTGGTCTGCTCGACGCAGCCGTACGGGTATTCCAGGGCACCCTGCAAGGCGCTGGCGAAAGGAATCGGCGGCAGCGGGCTGACCACCATGCGTGCGTTGACCGAGCCGGGCATCAGCCCATCGGCCGAGCCGCTGTCCAGGGTGATGGGTGCCAGCGGGTCGAGGACGCGGGTCTGCGCGCGCAACACCTGCGGCCAGCCTGCGCGTACCGGCAGCTCGTAGCTGCGGTCGGCCTTGGAACCATTGCCGTCCACGCGCACGCTCACCTTGGCCACGCGATAGCCTTCGGTGGCGGTGAGCGGGAAGCTCAGCGTCTGCTTGGCATCCACGCCGAGCTTGACGTTGCGCGACGCCTCGCCGATCGCCAGCGGGCCGATGGCGTCCACGCGCACATTGAACTCGCCCGGTTTACCGGTGAAATTCTGCACGTCCAGCGTCACCATGCTGCGGTCGCCTGGCGCCATCACCCGCGGCATGCTGGCCTCGGCCAGGATCGGTGCACGCACCACGGTTTCCATGTCGCGGTTGCCGTAGCGCGTGTCCGAATACACCAGCGCCGACACCCGCAGCGTGCCATTGAAGTCCGGCACCGGCAGCTGCACGCGCGCATTGCCCTTTGCATCGAGTTTGACCGAGCCGGAGAACAGATCCACGGTCTGCACGCGCGCGGTCGGGCGTTTGGCCTGCGGCAGCGCCTCCAGCGCCATGTCGCCGCCGAACTTGAGCTTGCCGCTGGCGCCCTCGAAGCTTTCGATCACCCGCCCGTAGATGTCGTAGGCGTCGGTGCCCAGGCGCCGTTGCGCGAAGAACTGCGCGTTGGCATCGGGCACCGGGAAGCGGGTGATGTTGAGGATGCCCACGTCCACCGCGGAAATGGTCACGTGCGCGGCCTTGCCGGCCAGCTCGGGCACGCTCACCGTCACCGGCAGCGGTTGCTCCGGACGCATCTGCTTGGGCGCGGACAGACCCACCGCCACGCGGCGGTGCTTGCGCTCCATCGGCACGAACGCCACGCCCACTGCGCGTGCAGGCGTGATCTTGCTCGGCGCGCTGCCGCCGCGGAACACCAGCGCGGTGACGTACACATCGTGGCGCTCCCAGGCATCGGTGACCGGGATGTCGAACGTGCTGCCTGGCTTGACGTCGATGTCCTGCACGTACAGCAGCTTGTCGCTTTCCACCAGCAGCACGCCCTTGCCTGCATGCGGCGGCGTCAGGGTGACGGTGAGCGTATCGCCGGCGCGGTAGCCGGTCTTGTCCAGCGCCAGCTTGACCTTGTCCGGTCGCGCATCCAACCCGCGGTTCTCGTCGTTCCAGCTCCAGCCGGCACGGAACGGGTAACGCGTGGTCAGCCCGGTGGCCGGGTCGAACACCTCCAGGCGGTACTCGCCCCATTCCACCGGGACATCCAGCCTGGCATTGCCGCTCCCCACGTCCAGCGTGCGCGTGTCCTTGTTCTCGAAGCGCCGGGTGAAGTCGTAATTCCAATGGTTGTCGCTGTAGTTCCAGTGGTAGTCGCGCAGCTCACGCACCAGCGTGGCCTTCAGGCCCTTGGCCGGCTGCAGTTTGCCGTCGGCATCCACGCGGGTGATCTCGAAACGGGCATTCGCATTGGCATCGGCGCCGTCCTTGTCGTCGAACAGCGGGCGCACGCCGACCAGGGCCTTGGCCGGCCACAGCACGCGCTTGAGGGTACGGGTCACAGTGCGCCCGCCGGTTTCGTACACGCTGCCGGAGACCACTGCGGCGATCGTGCTGACCGGCCTGGCTTCGGCCGGCAACGCGATGTCTTCGCGCAATACGCCATCGCTGCCGAACTCGGTGTCGATCACATCCTTGGCTTCGCGCGGCAGCTCCAGCGTGGGGTCGCCGAAGAACCAGCCCGGCAACGCGTCGAGCGGATGCTGCTCCACGCTGACCGCCAGCTTGGCGGTGAAGCGGTTGCCCTCGGCCGGCGCGCCATACAGATATGCGGCCGTGGCCTGCAGCTTGAACGGCTGACCGGCGCTCAAGGTCGTCTGCGCGCTATCCAGGTCCAGCTTCATGCGTTCGGGCAGGAACTCCTCCACGCGCACGGTCATGCCCTGCACCGCTTCCCTGCTGGCCGGGTCGGTGCGGAATTCCACCTGCCAGCGGCCGGTGGGTGCATCGGCGGGAATCTGCTGGGTGAATTCGAAATAGCCCTGCTCGCCCGGCTGCAGCCGGGTCTCGCGGAAGGTCTTGCCATCCGGCTGTTTCAGCCGCAGGAACACCGGCTGCCCGCCTTTCGTCGGCCCGGCGGTCGGCTTGCCGTCGTTGTCGCGCAGGATCGCCGACACCCGCATGGTCTCGCCAGGGCGGTACAGATCGCGTCCCGCCCAGGCGAACACGTCGAACCACGCACTCTGCCGCCCGGCGACCGCAAACTCGCTCAGATCCAGCGCCGGCTGGTTGAACGGCAGCATCGACAGATCGGTCTTGCTGCGCGCCACCAGCACATGGCCAGCGTCGAGCGTGTAGTTGAGCAGCGCGTTGCCATTACCATCGGTGGCGCCCTTGAGGAACAGCTCGCCCTTGGCATCCAGGATGTGCACTTCCACGTTCTTGATCGCCTCACCGCTCTGCAGCGAAGCGGTGTGCACGAACAGCTTGTCCTTGTAGGCCCGCGTGTGCAGGCCGATGTCGCTGACAGTGAAGAACGCGGTGTCGAACTCGCTGTCGAAACTGCCGGCGCGCTTCATCACCGCGAAGTACAGACCCGGCTCCTGCAGCTCCTTGATGTCCTGCGTGGGCAGGTAGGTCAGCGCGCGCTCGTTCTGCTTGCCGCCCAGGATGAAACGATTGACGTAGACCGGATCGGCCAGCTTGGACAGCGGCTGGCGATCGTCGTATTGGCTCTCCAGCTCCCAGCTGCCACGGCGCCCACCGCGCTGGAAATGCTTGAAGAACGCCGGCAGCGACTTCTCGCGCACGCGCAGGAATTCCACATCCACTTCCGGCACGTTGACCGACACCACCGGCAGGCCGCGGCTCTCGCGCGCGGGCAGCACGCTGCCCTGCGAGGCGAAGCCGGCCACCGGCTTGAGTTCGCCGGTGTGGACCTTTTGCTTGAGCGGCTTGCCCAGGCGGCTGCCGTCGGCGGCCAGCAGGTTGGCGTCGACCAACACCGTGTAGTCCTTGGCAGCTTCCACATACGGGTAGCGCAGCGACTTGCCGTCCTCCGACAGCGACCAGCTGCTGTCGCCGACCCCGGTCTTTTCCTCGAAACGCACCAGCGCATCGAAGTCCTGACTACCGACCAGCGGGCGTGAAAACTCCAGTACCAGCGACACGCCGTCGCCGCTCTGGTCGGGGTAGGCGCGCGCCAGTGCAAAACCGGTGATGGCCTGCCTGTCGGCCTTGATCGCCTCGCCACTGGGCGCAGGTAGTTGGCCGCTTTCGTTGCGCTTGCAGGCCACGATGCCCAGCGCCACCGTCAGCACCATCACCCACAGCAGCAGGCTTCGCGTGACCGACGCCCTCATCCTTGATTCCCGGCTGTCCATTCGTGCGATCCCATGATTGAGGACGCCAGTATAACGACGCGTTTCACCGTGCATGCACAGCTGGGCTGGCAGGGCTTCTTAACGCCCCCTCATCCGCCCTTCGGGCACCTTCTCCCGCACGCGGGAGAAGGAGTGCCGGGGTCGGACGCAGACACGATTATGCGAATCACTGTCACCGGCAACGCAGGGCGTCGCTCACCGTCGACGGGCCGGAAAACCGAATCGCCGACGCTGATCCGTTACCGGCTGTCCCGGTTCCCACAGGCGTCCCACCCGCACCATCAAGCACGTCCCCCCCTTCTCCCGTCAACGGGAGAAGGTGCCCGAAGGGCGGATGAGGGGCGGTTTGCGCCGTTGCACCGACGCCTCTTCTGACAACGCCGCAGCAGGCGTCTCAGTGCAGCAGCTGCTGCATGTACAACGCGATCAGCCCAGGCTTGTCCAGCCCCAGGCAGGCCTGCACGTTCGGGCTGCCCGGCCCTTCGCGGGTATACCCCTGCGCATCCACGTCCAGATGCAGCGCGGTCGTCGGACACAGCTGCGGTTGCAGCAACCAGGCCACCGGCACCACGTCGAACAGCGTGGGCGTGGCGCTGGCCCAAGGCTGGTCGGTGTTGCGCCATTGGTAGTAGAGCTGGGTCAGCGCGTCGGTCACCCCGTCGCCGTGCGCGAACAGCGCAATGCGCTCGGGTTCTTCCAGGGTGACCTGGGAGGCATCCAGCGGCAGCAGCACGATCGGCACTCCGGCGGCGAACACACGCTGCGCCGCCGGCACGTCGGCCAGGATGTTGTACTCCGGCGCCGGCGCGCTGGCCGGGCGATACGCGGACTTGCCATAGCCCACCCGCACCGATCCGCCCATCGCCACGATGCGCTTGAGCTTGGCAAAACCGGCCGGGTCGCGCTGTTGCGCCAGCGCCGCATCGGTCATCGGCCCCAGTATCAGCAAGGTCACCTGACCCGGGTGCTGGCGTGCCTGCTGCAGGATCATCGCCGCCGCGTCCGGCGATCGGTCCGGCAACCGGCCCCTGGCCGCCCAGCGTGCCTGGCTGAAGGGAATCGTGCTGGTCGTGGGTGCCCCCACCGCCAGCGGAATCTCGCCGCGCCCGGCCTGCTGCAACAAGCGCTGCAACAACTGCGCACGCAGGCGGGTGTCACCCCAGGCCGAGGCGATCCCCAGCACATCCAGCTGCGGGCTGCGCAGCAACAGGGCCAACGCGAAGGCATCGTCGATGTCGTCGCCGATGTCGGTGGAGACCACCACCTTCTCGGCCGCCAGCGGCACGACTGCGCGCGGTTCGGCCGGTGCAGGACGCTGCGCCCACGCGGCGGTAGACGCGCACCACATCGCCACCATCATCCACGCGCGTTGCCGGATCCACTGCATGTCCTCACTCCTGCCGCCATAAAAAAACCGCCGGCATGATAGCCGGCGGTCCGAGAGTGCTACACCACGACGCCGATCAGAAGTTGGCGCGGAACTGCGCACCGACGATGCGCGGATCGTTGATGAAGCCGGTGAGGTTGTTGAAGTCGATCGCGCCGGTCACGCGGATCTGGTTGGTGCAGTTGCGGCAGAACACCGACAACTCGTATGCACCCGCACCCCAGTTGTAGCCGATCTTGGCGCCACCCTCGACCAGCGGCTGGCCGGTGAACTCGCGCGAGTCGTACAGGAAGAAATTCACTTCGCTGCGGTAGGACCAGTCGGTGTAGAAGAACAGCTCGCCGTCATCGCCCATCGGGATGCCGTAGCGCAAGGTGGCATTGGCCATCCACTTGGCGGCCTGCGGCAGATCGTTGCCGTCGATCACGGCGCGGCCGGCCGCGTTGATCGGGTCGGTCACGGTGCAGGTGCGGCAAATGCCTACCGACAGGCCAGGATCGTCGATGCGGGTCCAGTTATAGGCACCGCCGGCGGTCACGCGCAGGTTCTGGGTGATCAAGGCTTCGAAGTCGAACTCGGCACCACGCGCCTTGGTCTTGTCGGCATTGAGCAGGCGCACGTCGTTGGACGCGCCGCCCACCGCGGTGAGCTGCTGATTCTTCACCCGGAAATCGTAGATGTCGAAGCTCAGCCGCGCGCGGTTGTCGAACAGATCGGACTTGATGCCGATCTCGAACGAATCCACCGTCTCCGGCTCGGCCACGGTCAGCGGCGCAGTGGCCGATGGCACGCCGAAGCTGGCGCCGCGGAAACCGCGTGCGGCACGCGCATACACGTTGACGTCGTCGTTGATGGCGAAGGTCGCTGCAAGATCGCCGGTGACCTTGGAGTTGTCGGTCTCGCCGCTGGAGGGGTTCTGCAGGATGACGCGGTCCAGCGCCAGCACGTCAAAGGTCTTCTTGTCGTAGGTGTAGCGGATACCGGCGCGCAGGTTCAGGCGATCGGTGGCCGCATAGTTCAACGAACCGAACGCCGCCCACGAGGTGTTGCGCTGGCGGGTCAGCTGGTAGCTGGCCAGGCTGCCGCCGCTGAAGGTGTTGTAGGTGTAGTTCTCGCCCTCCACGTCATCGTGGAAGTAGTACAGACCGGCCTGCCAGTTGAGCGGGCCTGCGTACTGCGATTCGGCGCGCAGCTCCTGGCTGTACTGGTCCAGATTCTTGATGCCGCCGGCGGTCTCCACCGGGAACGGAATCACGCCCGGGCCGGACGGCGGTGCGAACACTGCGCCGAAGCCGCCGTCGATGTCGCCGCGGCTGTAGTACTTGCCGATGCCTTCGTAGGCGCTGATCGAGTGCAAGGCGATGTCGCCCAGGTCCCAGGTCAGCGTGGCGCTACCGCCGTAGGTCTGCAGTTCCTGGGTGTTGGCGCCGTCGATGGAGGATCGCTCGGCATCGAAGCCATCCACCAGCTGATTGGTGCCGGGCTGGATGATGTTGGCGCGGAACAGCCGCGCGGTGCCGTCCAGATGGCGCGCATGCGCATTGAACAAGGCGCTGAAATCGTCGCTGGCCTGATACAGCAGCTGCAGGCGCACGGCCGAGTCGGTATAGCCTTCCAGGTCGCGTCCGTCGCGATTCTCCACCCAGTCGTCGCGGCGCTGGCCCAGGGTGGACAGACGCGCGGCCCAGTGCTCGCCCATCGCGATGCTCAGGCCGCTCTCCAGGGTCATGGTGCCGTAGGTGCCATACGACAGGCTGGCGTAGCCATCGTTGGCGCCGATCGCCGGCTTGACCGAATTGAACTTGACCACGCCGGCCGGCGTATTGCGGCCGAACAGGGTGCCCTGCGGGCCGCGCAGCACTTCCAGACCTTCCAGATCGAAGATCGGGAAGCCCTTCAGGAACGCGTTTTCCTGCACCACGTCGTCATAGATCAGCGACACCGGCTGCGAGGCGTAGGTGTTGAAGTCGGTATTGCCGTAGCCACGGATGTACACGCGTGGGAACACGCGGCCATTGGAGGATTCGATGTTGAGGCTGGGTGTCTTGCCGGCCAGCACGCGGATGTCCGAACCGCTGGTGGCGATGGCATCCAGGAATTCGGGGCGCAGCACCGATGCCGACACCGGCACGTCCTTGGAGTCTTCGGAGCGGCGCTCGACCGTGACCTTGACCGCGTCCAGCCGCACGACACCGTCGTCGCCGGGCGCCTGCTGGGCGGCGGCATGGAGCGGGAGGAGGGACGCGACGGCAACGGCGAGCACGCTGATCTTGAGCGACCGGCTGGCTGACATGGAAAGAACTCCGGAATTCGGGTGACGGGACGGCCGCGTCTGCATGCCGCGGTGCAACAGAATTAACACGATTTACACAAATATGGCAGAGCCCGTACGAAAAAGTTTCTTTAATTCGAAATGCCGTTCGAATTAATGCAACAGGACTGTGCAATCTGTGTGCCGCCCCCACGCGCTGTAAAGACGGTCTAAAGCCCGCCAGGCAACGCGCGCCGGTTTGGGGAGGCTGTTTCAGGCGGGATCGTCGAGACCGGCCGCGCGCAGCTGTCGCCCATCCCCCCCTGCAGGCACCGGCCTCGCGCCGACCAGCCAAGGCCGCCATCCTCTGAACCTGCAACGTCCGTCTCAGACCAAGTTTCGGCAGAAACATGCCGGCGCCCGCCAGCGCGGGCCTCAGCGTGTGCCGGCAGCCTCGTCCGGCACCCGCACCCAGCCTTCCATCAACACCCGTGCGCTGCGGCTCATCAGTGCCCTGGTCACCTGCCATTGCCCGTCGACGCAGTTCGCCTCGGCCCCGACCCGCAAGGTCCCGGAGGGGTGCCCGAATCGCACTGCCGAACGCGCGGCTCCGCCCGCGGCCAGGCTGACCAAGGTCCCCGGTACGGCGGCTGCAGTGCCGATGGCAACGGCGGCGGTCCCCATCATCGCGTGATGCAGCTTGCCCATCGACATCGCACGCACCAGCAGATCGATCCCGTCCGCGCGCACCGGCTTGCCGCTGGATGCGATGTAGTCGGCCGGTGGCGCCACGAACGCGACCTTGGGCGTGTGCTGCCGCGTCGCTGCGTCTTCCACCGTCGCGATCAGGCCCATCCGTACGGCGCCGTGCGCGCGCAATGTTTCGAACATGGTCAACGCGCGCGGGTCGCCATTGATGGCGTCCTGCAACTCGGTGCCGGCGTATCCCAGATCGCGCGCATTGACGAAGATGGTTGGAATGCCGGCGTTGATCAGCGTCGCATCGAGCCGGCCCAGGCCGGGAATGTCCAACTGGTCGATGAGATTGCCGGTAGGAAACATCGCCCCGCCCTCGCCTTCGGCATCGTCGGCCGGGTCGAGGAATTCCAGCTGTATTTCGGCCGCGGGAAACGTCACGCCATCCAGTTCGAAGTCGCCGGTTTCCTGCACCTGCCCGTCCACGATCGGCACATGCGCCAGGATGGTCTTTCCGATGTTGGCCTGCCAGATCCGCACCGTACAGGTGCCATCACGCGGGACGCGGGCCGGATCGACGAAGCCGTTGCCGATCGCGAACGGCCCCACTGCGGTGCTGAGATTGCCGCAGTTTCCGCTCCAGTCCACGAACGCGGTGTCGATGGCGACCTGGCCATACAGGTAGTCCACGTCGTGGTCGGGTACCGAAGCGGCTGCAATGATCACGCACTTGCTGGTGCTGGAGGTGGCCCCGCCCATGCCGTCGATGTGCTTGGCATAGGGGTCGGGCGATCCAATCACGCGCATCAGCAGCGCGTCACGGGCCGGCCCGGGCGTCTGTGCCGCAGCCGGCAGATCCTGCAGACGGAAGAACACTCCTTTGCTGGTGCCGCCGCGCATGTAGGTGGCAGGGATACGGAGTTGGGGAAGATGGGTCATGAAAAGGCCGGGAAAGGGGATTCGGGAGTGGGGATTTGAGTGGCGGCAGGAAACCAGGAATCAGGGACGCTGATGCGCTTGCGGTGCTGATATCGCCTTTAACGAATCCCGACTCGCCAATCCCGAATCCCGGCTCTCTAAGAAATCCTGCGCGAACCTCTGCAGCACACCACCGGCTTCGTAGATCGATACTTCCTCTGCAGTGTCCAGCCGGCACGTCACCGGAACCTGCAGCTGCTCGCCATTGCGCCGATGGATCGAGAGTGTCAGCGTGGCGCCCGGCGTGCGCTCACCGGCCACATCGAAGGTCTCGCTGCCATCGATACCAAGGGTCTTGCGGTCGGTTCCAGGTTCGAATTCCAGCGGCAGCACGCCCATGCCGATCAGGTTGGTGCGGTGAATCCGCTCGAAGCCTTCGGCCACGATCGCTTCCACCCCCGCCAGCCGCACGCCCTTGGCGGCCCAGTCGCGCGAGGAGCCCTGCCCGTAATCGGCGCCGGCAATGATGATCAGCGGCTGCTTGCGTGTCATGTAGGTTTCGATCGCCTCCCACATGCGCAGCACCTGCCCGTCCGGCTCCAATCGCGTCAGCGAACCGGCCTTGATCTGCCCATCGACCACTGCCATTTCATTGATCAACTTCGGATTGGCGAAGGTGGCGCGCTGTGCGGTGAGGTGATCGCCGCGGTGGGTGGCGTAGGAATTGAAGTCTTCCTCCGGCACGCCCATCTGCGCCAGATATTCGCCGGCCGCACTGCTGGCCAGGATGGCATTGGAGGGCGACAGGTGATCGGTGGTGATGTTGTCGCCCAGCACCGCAAGCGCACGCATGCCCTGCAGCGTGCGTACACCGGCCAGCGCGCCTTCCCAGTACGGCGGGCGGCGGATGTACGTGCTCTGCGGGCGCCAGTCATAGAGCGGGCTGACGCGGGCGCCCTGCCCCACGCTGCGCTTGAACATCGGGTCGTACACGCTGCGGAAATGCTCCGGCTTGACGCTGCGTGCCACCACGGCATCGATCTCGGCATCGCTTGGCCACAGATCCTTCAACGTGACCGGCACACCAGCGGCATCGATACCGAGCACGTCCTTTTCGATATCGAAGCGCACCGTGCCGGCGATCGCGTAGGCGATCACCAATGGCGGCGAAGCCAGGAACGCCTGTTTGGCATACGGATGGATGCGCCCGTCGAAATTGCGGTTCCCGGACAACACCGCGGTTGCGTACAGATCGCGATCGATGATTTCCTGCTGGATGGCCGGATCCAGCGCGCCGCTCATGCCGTTGCAGGTCGTGCACGCGAACGCCACGATGCCAAAGCCCAGCTGTTCCAATTCGCTCAGCAGGCCGGCCTCTTCCAGATACAGCTGCACGGCCTTGGACCCCGGCGCCAGCGAACTCTTGACCCAGGGCTTGCGGGTCAGGCCACGCGCATTCGCATTGCGTGCCAGCAGGCCTGCGGCAATGACGTTGCGCGGGTTGGAGGTATTGGTGCATGAGGTGATCGCGGCGATGATCACCGCGCCATCGGGCATCTGCCCCGGCGCCTCGTCCCAGGCACCGGCGATGCCGCGGGTTGCCAGTTCGCTGGTGGCCACGCGCTTGTGCGGGTTGGAGGGCCCGGCCATGTTGCGCACCACGCAGGACAGATCGAACCGCAGCACACGTTCGTACTGCGCTGTTGCCAGGTCGTCTGCCCACAGCCCGGTGTGGCGTGCGTAGGTTTCCACCAACGTCACCTGCGCATCGTCGCGACCGGTCAGGCGCAGGTAATCGATGGTCTGCTGGTCGATGTAGAACATCGCCGCGGTCGCACCGAATTCCGGCGTCATATTGGAAATGGTGGCGCGGTCGCCGATGGTCAGCGCGCTGGCACCGCTGCCGAAAAATTCCAGATAGGCACCCACCACGCGTTGCTGACGCAGGAACTCGGTCAACGCCAGCACGATATCGGTGGCAGTGATGCCCGGCGCTGGCCGCCCGGTCAGCTCGACACCCACGATATCCGGCAGGCGCATCCACGAAGCGCGTCCCAGCATCACGTTCTCCGCTTCCAGCCCGCCCACGCCGACCGCGATCACGCCCAACGCGTCCACATGCGGAGTATGGCTGTCGGTCCCCACGCAGGTATCCGGGAACGCCACGCCATCCAGCGTGTAGATCACCGGCGACATCTTCTCCAGATTGATCTGGTGCATGATCCCGTTGCCCGGTGGAATCACCTCCATGTTCTCGAACGCGCGCTTGGTCCACTCGATGAAGTGGAAGCGGTCGGCGTTACGGCGGTCTTCCACATCGCGATTCTTGGCGAACGCCTGCTTGTCGAATCCCGCGTACTCCACTGCCAACGAGTGATCCACGATCAACTGTACCGGCACCACCGGATTGACCTGGGCCGGATCGCCGCCTTGCTCGGCGATGGCATCGCGCAGACCGGCCAGGTCCACCAGGGCGGTCTGTCCCAGGATGTCGTGGCAGACCACCCGTGCCGGGAACCACGGAAAATCCAGCTCGCGCTTGCGCTCGATCAGCTGGCGCAGGTAGGCCTCCAGCTGCTGCGGCTCGGCGCGCCGCACCAGGTTTTCCGCATGCACGCGCGCGGTGTAAGGCAGCGCCGCATACGCACCGGGCTGCAATGCGTCCACTGCTGCACGCGCGTCGAAGTAATCCAAGGAAGTGCCCGGCAAGGGCTTGCGGTACTGGCTATTCATGGCTGGCGACATCACGAAGCGGGCGGGGTCTGTTGCGGTTGCGGTTGCGGTTGCGGTTATTTCTGGTGTTGCTACTGGCCGCTGACGCTCTTCCTTCTCCCGCGTGCGGGAGAAGGTGCCCGAAGGGCGGATGAGGGCCACCTGCCACCAACGATGTCAGTCACGCTGATCCAGCGGCACGAACACCTGATCCTCCGGGCCGGTGTAGTTCGCCGAGGGACGGATGATCTTGCCGTCCACCCGCTGCTCGATGATGTGCGCGCTCCACCCGGCCGTCCGTGCCAGCACGAACAACGGAGTGAACATCGCCGTCGGCACCCCCATCATGTGGTAGCTCACCGCGCTGAACCAATCCAGATTCGGGAACATCTTCTTGATGTCCCACATCACCGTTTCCAGACGTTCGGCGATGTCGTACATCTTGCGGCTGCCCTGCTCCTCGGACAGCTCGCGCGCCACGTCCTTGATCACCTTGTTGCGCGGATCGGACACCGTGTACACCGGATGCCCGAAGCCGATCACCACTTCCTTGCGCTCCACCCGCGTCTTGATATCCGCCTCGGCCTCATCCGGCGTGTCGTAGCGCTTCTGCACTTCGAACGCCACTTCATTGGCGCCGCCATGCTTGGGGCCGCGCAGCGCGCCGATACCACCGGCGATGGCGCTGTACATGTCGCTTCCAGTTCCGGCAATCACGCGGCAGGCGAAGGTGGACGCATTGAACTCGTGCTCTGCATACAGGATCAGGCTGGTGTGCATCGCGCGTACCCACGAATCCTTTGGCGCAAACCCGTGCAGCAAATGCAGGAAATGCCCGCCGATCGAATCGTCATCGGTCTCCACCTCGATGCGCTTGCCGTTATGGCTGTAGTGGTACCAGTACAGCAGCATCGAGCCCAGCGAGGCCATCAGCTTGTCGGCAATGTCGCGCGCGCCCGGATGATTGTGGTCGTCCTTCTCCGGCTGCAGGCAGCCCAGCACCGACACGCCGGTGCGCATCACATCCATCGGATGCGCCGACGGCGGCAGTTGTTCCAGCGCCGCTTTCACTGCCGCCGGCACGCCGCGCAGCGAGCGCAGTTTGGCCTTGTAGCCGCGCAGCTCGCCGCTGTTGGGCAGCTTGCCGTGCACCAGCAGGTAGGCGATTTCCTCGAACTCGCTGGTGGTGGCCAGATCGAGAATATCGTAGCCGCGGTAGTGCAGATCGTTGCCGCTGCGCCCCACGGTGCACAGTGCGGTATTGCCGGCGGCGGTACCGGACAGGGCAACGGATTTTTTCGGCTTGAAACCGGGAATGGCGGTGTCGTTCATGCGATGAGCTCCCAAGCGGTGGCGTAGTGCGATGTCACTGACGAAATGACGGAACCTGTGCGCGGCAATGCGCGATCATGCGCCCTTGCGCGCGAACAGCGCATCCAGACGCTGCTCGTAACCGTGATAGCCGATGCGTTCGTACAGTTCCTCGCGCGTCTGCATGCTTTCCAGCACGGCTTGTTGGTGCCCGTCGCGCCGGATCGCTGCATAGACCGCTTCGGCGGCTTTGTTGGCGGCACGGAACGCCGACAACGGAAACAACTGGATCGCCACGCCAGCCTGCGCCAGCTGCTCGCGCGTGAACAGCGGCGTCTTGCCGAACTCGGTGATGTTGGCCAGCACCGGCACCTTCACCGCATCGACGAAGCGCTGGTAGGTCTCCAGATCGTAGGCTGCCTCGGCGAAGATGCCGTCCGCGCCAGCCTCGACGCAGGCGATGGCGCGCTCGATGGCCGCCTCCACGCCTTCCATCTGGATCGCATCGGTACGCGCGATCAGGAAGAACGCCGGATCGGTCTTGGCATCGGCTGCCGCCTTGACCCGGTCCACCATCTCGCCCTGGCTCACGATCTCCTTGCCCGGCCGATGCCCGCAGCGCTTGGCGCCCACCTGGTCTTCGATATGGCACCCGGCCGCGCCCGCCTTGATCAACGACTTGATGGTGCGCTCGATATTGAACGCGCTCGGCCCGAAGCCGGTGTCCACGTCCACCAGCAGCGGCAGTTCGCAGACGTCGGTGATGCGGCGCACGTCGATCAGCACGTCTTCCAGCGTATTGATGCCCAGGTCAGGCAGCCCGAGCGAGCCGGCCGCCACGCCGCCGCCGGACAGATAGATGGCCTGGTAGCCCGCACGCTGGGCCAGCAGCGCATGGTTGGCGTTGATCGCGCCGATGACCTGCAACGGCGACTCGGCGGCCAGCGCTGCGCGGAAGCGCGTGCCGGCAGTGGCGGTGGAAGAAGAGGTCATGGCGATTCCTGCGATGAGATAGCGATAAGTTCGCAAACGGCATGCCAAGCTTAAGTTCTTGATTAATAAACACGTCACCGTCCCATCCGTTGCACGCAAGAAACACCTGTTGCAACATGAAACACCATTGAAACGCAATCATCCGATGCCTAGTCCCTCCCCTGCCAGCCCTCCGGATGCGGCCACGCCCATTATCTGGACCGTGAGCGTCTCGCGGTTGACCGGGCTGCTGGCCGATGTCATCCCCGAATTCGATCAGCGCGCGCGCATAGAGCAGATCAACCTGGGCTTCGCCGAGGCGGTTGACGTCATCGGCCAGCGTCTGCGCCGCGAGCGTTGCGACGCACTGGTGGCTGGTGGCTCCAATGCCGCGTACCTGCGCGGCCGCCTCGCATTGCCGCTGGCACCGATCCAGGCCACCGGCTTCGACCTGATGGAGGCGCTGGCGCGCGCGCGCCGCATCGCACCGCGCATCGGCGTGGTGACACATGCCAGCGACGTCCCCTCGTTCCAGGCTTTTCAGACCAGCTTCGACCTGGACATCGAACATCGCCGCTTCGTCACTGCCGAAGACGCGCGCGACTGCATCGCCGACCTGCGCACTGCCGGCATCCAGGTCATCGTCGGCACCGGCATGGCGATCGATTTCGCCGAGCAGGCCGGACTACCCGGCGTGCTGCTGTATTCGGCCGCGTCGGTGCGGCAAGCGCTCGAACAGGCCATCGCGCTGGGCAGCGCCGCCACCGGCCAGCAGCGCATGCCCTCCCGTGGCAGCACGCGCGGAGCCCGCCGCACTGACGCCCTGCTGGGCGAAGACGCGCCCATGCGGCACGCGCGCGAACTGGTACAGCTGTACGCCCCACATTCGGGCACCGTATTGATCAGCGGCGAGACCGGCACCGGCAAGGAACTGGTCGCGCGACAACTGCATGCCGGCAGCCGGCGGCGCGGCCGCTTCGTCGCCATCAACTGCGGCGCCATCAGCGAATCATTGCTGGAGGCCGAACTGTTCGGCTACAGCGATGGCGCCTTTACCGGCGCACGCCGCGGCGGCCACACCGGCCTGATCGAAGCTGCGCACGAAGGCACCTTGTTCCTCGATGAAATCGGCGAGCTCCCTACGCCGCTGCAGACTCGCCTGTTGCGCGTCCTGGAAGAACGCGAGGTGCTGCGCGTCGGCGCCACCCTGCCAGTGGCGGTGGACGTGCGCGTGGTCGCCGCCAGCCTGCAGGACCTGCATGCCCTGGTCGAGCAGGGCCGCTTCCGGCGCGACCTGTTCTATCGCCTGGCGGCACTGCGCATCGCCCTGCCGCCGCTACGCAACCGACCCGACGCCATCGCGCTACTGCTCGCGCATTACTTCCAGCAATTGGGCAATGGTGCCTCGCCCTTGTCCGAAGACGCCTTGCAGCGGCTGCAATCGCACGCCTGGCCCGGTAACGTGCGCGAACTGCGCAATCTGGTCGAACGCCTGTGCATCCACTGGAAGGCTCAGCCGCGCGACAGCCTTGGCCTGGATCAACTGGAAAGCTGGGCGCCTGAATTATTCGATATGCGCAGTGGCAGCGGGGCGGCATCGGACCCTACCGATCTTGCAACCTCGCGCCTGCAACTCACTGCAGCGGCGGTCCGCGCAGCGCTGGATCGCGCAAACGGCAATCGCGCCCTAGCCGCACAGGCCCTCGGCGTCTCGCGCACCACCTTGTGGCGCTGGATGCAGACGCACGCGCCGACATGATCTGCCTGAGGACAGCTGCGGGCCTTGGGACTTGCCTGCCCAGGCTGCAAGCGCAGCCTCGGTGGCGCGTCTTTGCAACGCAGGATTCGCGGTCAGCGGCAACCGGTCGTGCGATGCGCTCCACCCGACGGGAGCGCTGCTACGCCGGCGATGTGATCGCGCCGCCGCTGCCAGGCACTCGCCATCAAAGCGCGTACAGCGCTCACTTGACCCGCGTGTACTCGGTATCGCCAGTACTCAAATGACCGGTCGCCTGGTCGATCGCGTAATTGACGGTGCCATCGGCGCTGGAGACCTGCAGCACGCCCTTGTTCAAGATCGCCGGATGATTCTTCGTCCTGACTCCACTGCCGGACAGCTCCGGCGTGGTATCGCGAATGATGAAGCTCTCGCCGTTGTGCTCGATGCTCAAGACGTTGTTCTGCGACTTCACGTTGACCCACTTGCCCACGTACTGCTCGCCGACATCGCGCGCGCAGCCTGCCAGCACCAGGGTCGCCACCAAAACAGGTCCAAGCAGCGTCTTCATCGCCACTCCATCTCAAAAGGGGCCTTGCAGGATGGCAATTCATTGTCGAGCTCGCAACAACCGGGGACCAACTCGGCAACTTTCAGTGCGTCGTGTCGCAGCCACCATTCAGACCTTAGCGCTGCGCACGACAGGGCCTGCGGCCGACCATTGATCCTGGCTACCGATCTGCGGTAATGCCTGCCTCCGCTAGTACCGAGCGACCCGATGACTGTCTCTACGTACCCGCGCCTGCAAGCACTGCAGGCGATCGCCCCTCGCATCTACGGCCGTCGCTGGCGGGCGCCTGCGGCGCGCGCGATCTGCTCAATCTGAGCAGGCAGAAGTATTGCCTTCAAGAATTACAGCAAACATTTCCAAACGGACGCCACCGCCACACCGGAGGCAACAACCCACGTTAGCCCGAAGCCGCCAACGATGCGGCGCTGAAGGGCCAGATGCCAGCGGCGCCCTCCGTTGACATTTTAGAGATAGGCGCTGCTGCGCCTCAAGCTCCGTTGCGGACCTGTCTACAGCAGGCACGGCCGAGCACCCCAGCCGTGCCCGCGTTAAGCGCTACCGCGGGTCGACAATCACCCGCGCCGGCGAGCCATACAGCACCAGCACGCGCTGACCGACCGGCAATGCCGGGTCGGCGCCCTGCACGATGGTCATGAGGTTGCCGTTTTCGGTCTGCACCACGTACTCCCTGCCCTGGGCGCGCGACACGCCGCGCTCGGCGGCCGCACCAGCAATGGCGCCAACGACCATGCCGCCGATGGCACCGGCGGCATTTGCACGGCCACTACCACCCAGCGATGAGCCGGCGATGCCGCCCATGCCGGCACCGGCAAGGGCGCCGCCGCCCTGCGTGCCGTCGATGCTCACCAGCCTGGCGCTGACGATTACTCCGGACACGGTGCGGTTGACCTGACCCACCGCGCCGACGCCGTAGCTGTCAGGCCGGACATTGGGCGCACATGCTGCAAGTAGCAACACTAGCAACAGCGCCAGCAGCTTCATCACTGCCCAGCTCCTTTCGCAGCTGGGAACATCGGCTTGGACGCATCAACGGTTTCCAGCGCCTGCAGGAACTGGGCGATGTTGTTCTGCACCGACCGGTTGACGGATTCGCGCGCACGGATCACGCCAGCGAACGCGTAGCCCGCCGGAACAGTGCCGGACGCCGCGATGTCCTGCGTGTAAATGATCGCACCTGTTTCGCGGTCGATCAGTTCGTAGCGCGCGGCAGAATCGGTGGTCATGGATGCCCCGAACGATGGCACGTCGAGCTTCAACACCTTCACCGACAGACTGACCTTGCGCGGGGCGTCGTCGCGGAAGATCACCATGCGGTTGACTGCCTCGACAAGCGCGGACTGCCAGAGCGTGGGAATCTGCCCTTCAGCCCAAGCAGGCAGCTCCCCGGTTTTTTCGTCCGGCCGGGCCAGCGTGACCGTTAGCGACTTCAGCTCAGCATCGACCTTCTTCGACGCCACGCCCACGTTGGGCACGGAGAAGTTCATCGGCGGATTGCTTGCGCAACCGGCAAGCGCGAGAACAGCGACAGCAGCGAGCAACAGCTTCTTCATACAACCCCCTGTGAATTAGATAGCCCGGTCATTGCGGCCGGCGCACCAGGGGGGCCTTGATCGCCAATCCCTGGCAGGCGCGACTGTACACGAAACAGCGCCCATATACGCTCGGCCTGGTGCACCGCCATGTCACCGTAAATGGAAAGGGGGTCCATAGTGCGGACACCCTTCCGGCTTCGTTGGCACGACGAGGCGAGACCACTGCTGATGGGCCGACCACCGCCTATCATCTTTTAAACCTCGCGTTGCAGATGGTCGAGGACACCGTCGGCCTGCCGTGGTTCGTGGCCCTGGATATGTGCGAGTGCCTGGCCATCCTCATCGAGATGCCCTCGGCCGACTCGATGAGGATGAGCGAGCTGATGTCGGCCCACTCACCCCGCCCAGCCGCAAGCCCAAGCGCTTCAATCGCTGAATCACACATCTACCGCCTAGATGGTGTCGAGCCGCCCGCCCGCTAGCACCCGCGATGCCCCTTGGCCCTGTAGCATCGCGCCGACGTGCTGAGCCAGCCTGCGGTGATTCGCGCCGCTGGATGTGTGCGAGAGGGTGTCGGCATACTACCCCCTTGGCGGCGCACAGCAGGCCGCTGCCATCAATGAGTCCAGACGCTACCCACTCCCCTGGCCGGATGCGCCCTGGAGACCAGTCACTCCGCAAACACCGGATCACGCGCGGCGTGCCGCCAACCGCTCATACCAGGCCACCGAGCTGGCGGGCGGTGGACAGATAGCGCAGATAGGCCGCGATCCAAGACGTTGTACGTGCACGAGTCGCCGGGGATTGCTCGTAAGGGCTCCGGAAACTCCGAATCCCATACCGTCCTAGCCAAGGAAGATTGAACCGCCCCGCTTTTCCCGGAGACTCCTTGGTTTGAGTCACGCAGACATGGCGGACTCGTCGGGTTGCTTGTGTTTGGAATAATAGTTGGCTTTGCACCGATTGGGGAAACATCAGAGCCCCAGATCTGCGCTCCGTTGTGCACGCGCTCAATGTTGAGCAGCAGGGTCCGGACAAGTTCATCATCTCGCGTCATTGCAAACTCCTCTCACGATGGGTGGTGCCGCCTACTTCGGCACGACGATAGCTTCTGTCCAACGAAAAAGCCCCGCTTTCGCGGGGCTTCTTACCAAGCGCCTTGAATGGCGACAACTTCCTTTCCACTCAAAAGCACGCTGTCTTTGGTGACGGCTCGCACTGCGCGCCTCGCTGGCGTAGAGAGCCGTCCCAGGAGAACCCTTGCATCTTGCGCATAGCGGTCCTCAAGATCGCTCGCGGTGGGACCGCCAACAAGCTCACTGCAGTCCAATACCGAATCGCGCCTCAGGAAGTAATGCTCGCCCTGAAGTAGCTGCACCTGGTGCCCCATCAGCACATCATCAATTCGCTGAAATGAGGCCGGATTAGAGTTGATAACAAAGTAGCGAAGCTCTGGTTGCATAGTTGCGACCACGAAGAACTTCCACTTCGGCGGCCTGCAAAACGAACACCAGATATGGAAAACTGACCCAACTTGAATCTTCAGCATCCTCCCTGAAGCCCCGGTGGTCAGTGCGCTACTGAGGGAGTCTCAGACTCCTCTCCTGGGTGGCGGTCAGCTAAATACTCGATCAGCGCAGGGCCATTGGGCAGAGTGGCAGCAATGGCGTCCAACTCCATGTCAGCACACCGATTGTTGCTTGCCTCGGCAGATGCCCATGCAGCGCGCCAAGCATCGTCGTGAGAAGCATCAAACACGCCCTTCCAGTTGCCGGCCTTATGGATCTCAGCGGCGTGGTTTAGTGCGTCGATGTCAGAACGGCTCAGCTCATCAATGTCTGGGGCGCGCAAAAGCTGGAAGGCGTTGCCCTCAAGCTTCAGCCACTCACGTGCAGTCGGCAACGGGTCGAAGTGATCCCTGCTGCCGCGAACGAACTTGCACAGGTTGTAGGCACGGTCAGGCACCGGCCCTCTGGGCATCGCCACGTAGTGATCACCGCTGATAGTGCGCCCAAAGCGCTGCAGATGCTGCTTATCTGCGAGATAGAGCATCTTCATCACGGAATAGAGATCGGCCCCGGTCTCGTTGACCAAATAGCCGATAGCAGCGATAGCCTTTTCTGCCTTGAATTGGCTTTGCATTGAATAACCTCATGTGCGGCTGCTGGATACAACCTACACTGCTTCTGTTCGCGATTGTACGGATGGCGGAACGACTAGTCCACGGCTTTCCCACAGACTTATCCACAACCATTCAGTCATGCAGGGCATAGTAGCTGCATCCGATATCGGCAGCTGAGACTAGAGATTCAATCGCTTTTGCACTTACGCAGCACTTACGAAAAAGCCGACCTCAGGCCGGCTTTCCGCAAAACAGCTTGAATTGTGGTGGGCGGTACAGGGATCGAACCTGTGACCCTTGCCGTGTGAAGGCAATGCTCTACCGCTGAGCTAACCGCCCGGTGACGCGAGCCGCACATTATAGGGCAGCGGCGGCAATCGTCAACAGGTGTTTCCCTGCCCGTGTGACGCGACCGCATCGCACCGCTGTCGCCTCGACCCGGCCGCGGCGGCGAAGGGCTTGCCCCTATGCGTGAGGTACCATCCCGCCGCGCCAGCCCGCTCCTTCTACATCGTGTGGGTCGGCTTGTCCGAAGTGGTCAGTCCGGCCAGCAGGGTTTCGATCTTGTTGCGCACCGCCTCGCCTTCCGGGCCATCCGGGAACTGCACGCCGATGCCGGCGGCGCGGTTGCCCTGGGCACCGGCCGGCGTGGTCCAGATGACCCTGCCGGCCACCGGCAGACGCTCGCTGGAATCGGGCAGGGTCAGCAGGAGGAACACTTCGTCGCCGAGCATGTAGCGCTTTGGCGTCGGCACGAAGATGCCGCCGCCCTTCACGAAGGGCATGTAGGCGCTGTAAAGCGCCGGTTTGTCCTTCAACGCCAGCGACAGGATGCCTTGGCGCGCATTCATTGCACTCATCGAGTTCCCCTAGAACGTGGCTGGCGCTCTCCCTGGCGCCAGGCCAGCAGCAATTCCGTCACTGCCAGGTCGGCACGGACGGTGGTGCGCAGCAAATCGCGGGTGCGATTGGCGGCATCGAACCAGGTCGCCAGCTTGTGCAACCGCGACGCATCGGTCAAGCCGGACGATGCCTGCGCCAGGGCCAGGTCGGCGGCGTGGCGCAGGCGTTGGTCGGCCTGACCGTCGCTGGTCCAGCGCTGCGCCACATCCACTGCACCGGCACGGCCGCTGGCGATCTGCTCCAGGTCCTGCGCCACCGCACGGCGCACCGCCAGGCCGTCCTCGCGCAACCACTGCGCGGCCAGCCCGGGATGGCCGCGTGCGGCATCCAGCGCTTCCTGCGCTGCGCGCGCGTCGACGCCTTGCGCCAGCAGCCACGCCAACGCCTCGTGCGCGGGCGGCAGCTTGAATTCCAGGCGTTGGCAGCGGCTGCGGATGGTCGCCGGCAGGCGCGCCGGCTGCGCGCTGATCAGCCACAGGTAGCGGCCGGGCGAAGGCTCTTCCAGCGTCTTGAGCAAGGCGTTGCAGGCGGCGCGGTTGATCGCATCGGCCGGGTCGACGATCACTACCTGGGCGATGCCGTACTGCGGGGTCAGCGACAGCTTCTGCGAAATCTCGCGCACCTGCTCGATGATGATCTCGGTGCGCAGCTTGTCGCCAGTACGGTTGGGAATGAAGGAGACCAGCTGCAGATCCGGATGGGTGCCGGCAGCGATCAGCTGCCGTGTGCGCTGTGCCAGCGCCGGGTCGGGCGATGCGGCCAGCACGTGCTCGGCCAGCGCAAGCGCCACCTCGCGCTTGCCCAGGCCTTCCGGCCCGCAGATCAGCAGCCCATGCCCCAGCCGGCCGGCATCCAGCGCCGCCACGGTCTGGTCGAAGGCGCGCTGCTGCCAGGGCGAAAACGCGGCCGTCATGGTGTGGGCTCCCGCTGTGGCGCGTCCGGCAGACGGCGACGCTGCAGATAACGCGCCACCGCGGCGTTATGTTCGGCCAGCGTGGCCGAGAAGGCGTGGGCGCCGGTGCCATCGCCCACGGCCACGAAGTACAGCGCATCGCCGGGCGCCGGGCGCACGGCCGCCAGCAGCGCCTCGCGGCCCGGCATGGCGATCGGCGTCGGTGTCAGGCCGGTGCGTGTGTAAGTGTTGTACGGCGTGTCGGTGGTGAGGTCGCGGCGGCGGATATTGCCGTCGTAACTGCTGCCGATGCCGTAGATCACGGTCGGGTCGGTCTGCAGCTTCATACCCAGTTGCAAACGACGCAGGAATACCCCGGCGATCAGCGGGCGCTCGGAGCCCAGCGCGGTTTCCTTCTCGATGATGGAGGCCAGGATCAGCGCCTGCTCCGGAGATGCCAGCGGCAGATCGGGCGCGCGTTGCGCCCAGGCCTGTGCCAGTGCCTTGTCCATCGCCGCGTGCGCGCGTTTGAGCACATCCAGGTCGCTGTCGCCGCGCTGGTAGAGGTAGGTCTCCGGCAGGAAGCGCCCCTCCGGATGCTGCTTGGCCACGCCCAGCCGTGCCATCAGCGTCGCATCGTCCAGGCCGCCGATGGACTGCTGCAATGGCGTGGCCGTCGCCAGCGCGGCGCGCAGCTGGCGGAAATTCCAGCCTTCCACGATCGTGAAACGGTACTGGATCACCCGCCCCTGGCGCATGCGCGTCAGCAGCTCGCGCGGCGACAGCGCCGGTGCCAGTGCGTATTCGCCCACCTTGAGCTTGCCGGCCGCATCCACCTGCCGCGCCAGCAGCTGCCATTCCAGATCCACGCCCTGGGTGATGCCGGCGTCGCGCAACTTGCGCAGCGTGGCCTTGAGTGAATCACCAGGTGCCACCACCACGCTGGGCGCGGTGGCATTGGCCGGCGTGTCGGCGAACTGCAGGTAGTGCCGCCAAGCCACCAGCGCGGCAATCGCCACTAGCGCCACGAGCAGCACTGCCGTACCCAGCACGGCCAGACATCCGCGTTTGCCAGTCACCGCCACACCCACCTCGTCATTGCCCCAGCGCCGCGCAGGATACCGCGCACCGGTGATGTCCCGTTGAAGCGCTCATTCCCGATCCAGCGCGCGCAGCACACCGCGCGCCTTGGCGCGGGTTTCGTCCAGCTCGCGCTGCGGGTCCGAATCCACCACGATGCCGGCACCGGTACGGAACCGCACCTGGTTGCCGGCCACTTCGGCGGTGCGGATCAGGATGTTCAGATCCATGTCGCCATCGCGATTGAGCCAGCCGAACGCGCCGGTGTAGGCGCCACGCGCGGTCTGCTCCAGCTCGGCGATGATCTGCATGCAGCGCACCTTCGGGCAGCCGGTGATGGTGCCGCCGGGGAAGACCGCCGCGATCACCTCGCCCGGGGTGACGCCGGCACGCAGGCGGCCGCGCACGTTGCTGACGATGTGGTGCACGTGCGCATAGCTTTCCACTGCCATCAGCTCGTCCACCTCCACCGAGCCCGGTACGCAGATGCGGCCCAGGTCGTTGCGCTCCAGGTCGATCAGCATGACGTGCTCGGCGCGTTCTTTCGGGTGGCCGACCAGCTCGCGGATGCGCGCCGCGTCGTCGTCGCCGGCAAAGCGCGCCCGCGTGCCGGCGATCGGGCGGGTCTGCACCACATCGCCATGCACCGACACCAGCCGCTCGGGCGAGGAACTCACCACCGCGCGCCCGGCCGCGGCGAACACTCCGGCGAACGGCGCCGGGTTGGCCGAACGCAACCGGGCGTGCAGCGCCGCCGGATCCACCGCCGCGGCAAACCGCGCATTCCAGGCGCGCGAGATATTGGCCTGAAAGACATCGCCGGCATGCAGGTAATCGAGCACCCGGCGCACCGCAGCGGTGAAGCGCTCGGGCGCGTCCTCGTCGACCGCCACTGGCCCGACCCAGGCCGGCAGCGGCGGCAGTGCGGCGCAGGCCGCGAAGTCGTCCACGATACGGGCCAGCAGATCGGCACGGCCCGGCTCAGCCAGGGCGATGCACTCGCCTCGCACGCGATCGCGCAACACCGCCGCCGGCGCGCGCAGCGCGAGTGCTGCAGGCAAGCCATCGGCGCGTGCGGGCAACTGCAGGATCGGCTCGACCTGTCCGGCCAGTTCGTAATCCAGCAGCACCGCCCAGCCACCACGAAAGGGCCACGGGCTGTGCGCATCGTGCGGCACGCGCTCGGCCTGCCAGGCAGCATCCAGCGCAGCCAGGAAACGGCCTTCCAGCACCCTGCCCTGGCCATCGCGGGTGCGGCCATCGGCATCCAGCCGCAGGCTGCCGCCATCGGCCAGCAACAGCACGTCCCAACGCCCGTGTTCGGTACCGGAGGCGGTGGATTCGAGCAGCGCCGGATACCGATGCGGCGCCAGCCGATGCAAGGCCAGCAAGTCGATGTCCGCAGGCAGTGATCGGGTAAGCGTCATCGGTCGGGCGTGGCGTGGAATGCGAGAACGCGCCGCGCTGGTGAAGCGGCGGCGCGCATGGAAGGATGGATCGGCAGCGGAGAAACACGGCGCAGCTTACGCACCGATGCACGCGCAGCGGCGTTGCAGCATGCGCGCGCGCCTTCACCGGCGCGTCGGCTCAGACGCGCTGGAACACCAGCGTGCCGTTGGTGCCGCCGAAGCCGAAACCGTTGGACATCACCGCATCCACCCTGGCCTCACGCGCCACGTTCGGCACATAGTCCAGGTCGCAACCTTCGCTGGGCTCTTCCAGATTGATGGTCGGCGGAATGATGCCGGTATGCAGCGCCATCACCGAGAAGATCGCTTCCACGCCGCCGGCCGCGCCGAGCAGGTGGCCGGTCATCGACTTGGTCGAGCTGACCATGGTCTTGTAGGCGTGGTCGCCCAGCGCGCGCTTCATCGCCAGGGTTTCGGCCAGATCGCCCAGCGGCGTGGAGGTGCCATGCGCGTTGAGGTAGCCGATCTGCTCGGGATTGAGCTTGGCATCGCGCAGTGCCGCGAGCATGCTGCGCG
This sequence comes from Xanthomonas sp. NCPPB 1067, assembly GCF_020783795.1. Classification (NCBI taxonomy): domain Bacteria; kingdom Pseudomonadati; phylum Pseudomonadota; class Gammaproteobacteria; order Lysobacterales; family Lysobacteraceae; genus Xanthomonas; species Xanthomonas sp. NCPPB 1067. The sequence goes on along the minus strand of NZ_JAJGQG010000007.1, from coordinate 112,568 downwards.
CCGCACCTTCGCCATCCTCGCTGGGAGCGGTCATGTGGAACGCGTCGGAGCTGGCGCCGAAGCCGACCAGCTCGGCATAGATGCGCGCACCGCGCGCCTTGGCGTGTTCGTACTCCTCCAGCACCAGTACGCCGGCGCCGTCACCCAGCACGAAACCGTCGCGCTGCTTGTCCCATGGGCGCGAGGCCGCGGTGGGATCGTCGTTGCGGGTGGACATGGCCTTCATTGCGCAGAATCCGCCCACCGAACTCGGCGAGGAGCCACGCTCGGCGCCGCCTGCCAGCATCACGTCGGCGTCGCCGTACTGGATCATGCGCATCGCCGTGCCGATCGAGTGGTTGGAGGTGGCGCAGGCCGACACCGCCGAGAAGGTCGGACCCTTCAAGCCCTTGATCAGGCTCACCTGGCCCGGCAGCATGTTGATGATGGTGCTGGGCACATAGAACGGCGAAATCTTGCGCGCGCCGCCCTCGTTGAATTTGATGGTCTGCTCTTCGATGCCGAGCAGCCCGCCGATGCCGGAGCCGAGAATGGCGCCAACCCGTTCGGCATTGCTGTCGTCGATTTCCAGCCCCGAATCGTCCAGCGCCATGAACGAGGCGCCGACGCCGTAGTGGATGAACGAATCCATCTTCTTGACGTCCTTGGCGGACACAAAAAGCGTGGGATCGAAATTCTTGATCTCACCGGCGATCTTGGTGGTGAACTGCGAGGCATCGATCTGCGTGATCGGGCCGATGCCGGAGCGCCCGTGGATGATTCCATCCCAGCTGGTGGCCAGATCATTGCCCAGCGGGGACACCATGCCCATGCCGGTAACGACAACACGACGACTCATTGCAGATCTCCTCACCACGGAACGGACGGTGCTTGCGGTTTGCGGGTGACGCTTGAAAAACACAGGGCCGCATCAGCGGCCCCATGGAATGTCTGACGCAGCAGCGGCGTGATGCGCACTTCCGCGGTCAGGAACAACGCATCAGCTCTTGACGTGAGCCTTGACGTAGTCGATCGCCTGCTGGACCGAGGTGATCTTCTCGGCCTCTTCGTCCGGGATCTCGCACTCGAACTCTTCTTCCAGCGCCATCACCAGCTCGACGGTGTCCAGCGAGTCGGCACCCAGGTCATCGACGAACGATGCGCTGGTGGTGACTTCCTCTTCCTTGACGCCGAGTTGTTCGACGACGATTTTCTTGACGCGTTCTTCGATGGTGCTCATTGGGGATATCGCTCCAGATGGAGTAGTGGTGGTTCGAGTTTCAGGATCCCCGCACACGGATGTGCGGTGCTCCTGTGAGGGACTCACAAAACGCCATCGCCGCTGCGATGGCCGCGCTGAATAGTGTAGTGGAAGCGCCCGGGCCTTGCATTGCAACACAAGTCCCGTCCGATCAGCCACTTAGCGCCTGCCGGCACCGCACGCTCACGGCATGTACATGCCACCGTTGACGTGCAGGGTCTCGCCAGTGATGTAGCGACCGGTCGGGCCGGCCAGGAAGGCCACCGCATTGGCGATGTCTTCCGGTGCGCCCAGATGCCCGAGCGCGATCTGCTGTAGCAGCGCCGTCCGGGATTCCTCCGGCAGCGCCTTGGTCATGTCGGTATCGATGAAACCGGGCGCCACCACGTTCACGGTCACCCCGCGCGAGCCGATTTCCTTGGCCAGCGACTTGGAGAACGCGATGATGCCGGCCTTGGCTGCAGCGTAGTTGGTCTGGCCTGGATTGCCGGTGACGCCGACCACCGAGGCGATATTGACGATGCGGCCCTTGCGCGCCTTCATCATGCCGCGCATCACCGCCTTGGAGGTGCGGAACACGCTGGTCAGGTTGGTGTCGATGATGGCCTGCCAGTCGTCGTCCTTCATCCGCATCAACAGATTGTCGCGGGTGATGCCGGCGTTGTTGACCAGGATCGAGATGGCGCCGAATTCCTTGCCGATCGCATCGATCAGGGCATCGACCGCCGCGGCGTCGGTGACGTCGAGCTCGCGGCCGTGACCGCCGCCGGGAGCCAGGCGCGCGCCGATGGCCGCCGCACCGGACGCCGAGGTGGCGGTACCGATGACGGTGGCGCCCTGGGCGGCCAGGATGTCGGCGATGGCCGCACCGATACCGCGGCTTGCGCCGGTAACGAGGGCGATTTCGCCCTGCAGTGGCTTGCTCATGACAACTGTTCCTCGAAGGGGGACGTCGCGCTCATCGCCGCGAACGTCGAGGGGATCTGCATACCGGATGCGTGCGCCGAATCAGTGCGTCCAGGCCTCGAGCGCACCGGCGTAATCGGCCGGTGTTCCCAGCGCGCGCGCGTCCAGGCTTTTGTCGATGCGCTTGATCAGCCCGCTCAGCACCTTGCCGGGGCCGCATTCGGCGACGCGGGTGATGCCGCGGGCGGCCAGCGCCTGCACGCAGCCGGTCCACTGCACCGGCAGGTACAACTGTTCCACCAGCGCCTGGCGGATCGCCTCGCTGCCATCGTGCACGCGCGCGTCCACGTTCTGCACCACCGGGATCTGCGGCGCCTGCCAGCTCAGCCCGGCCATCGCTTCGCCGAGCTGATTGGCCGCATCGCGCATCAGCGGGGTATGCGAAGGCACGCTCACTGCCAGCTTGACCGCCTTGCGCACGCCGCGCTCGGCCAGCAGCGCCAGCGCGCGGTCCACCGCTGCGGCATCGCCACCGATCACGATCTGGCCCGGCGAATTGAAGTTGGCCGGCACCACCACCTGGCTGCCGGACGCCTCCACGCAGACCTCCTGTACCAGCGCATCCTCGGCACCCAGTACTGCGGCCATCGCGCCGACGCCGGCCGGCGCGGCTGCCTGCATGAACTGGCCGCGCAGGCGCACCAGGTGGGCGCCGTCGTGCAGCGACAGGGCGCCGGACGCGACCAGGGCGGTGTATTCGCCCAGGCTATGCCCGGCCAGCAGCGCCGGACGTTCGCCGCGCTGCGCGTTCCACAGCCGCCACACCGCCACGCCCGCAGCCAGCAGCGCCGGCTGGGTGTACTCGGTGCGGTTGAGCATCTCTTCCGGGCCGCCCTGCGACAGCGCCCACAAGTCGACGCCAGCGCCATCGGAGGCCTCGACGAAGGTCTCGCGGATCTGCGGATGCAGTTCGGCCAGTTCGGCCAGCATCCCCAGGGACTGCGAGCCCTGGCCGGGAAAGACGAAGGCGAGAGTGGATTCGGTCACGCGCGGCTACCAGCAAAAAGCGAGCCGGGATGATACGTGCGAAATCGCTCTGGCGTCTGTACTGTCGCGTATGCAGTCGCGCCAGCCATACCGCCTGGAGTTCCCCGGCGGCCCGCTGATGGCAAGCGCCCGCCGAGCATCCGAGCAGTCGCTACACGCGCTGCCCTACGACGTCTTCGATGCCATGCATGCGGCGAAAGGCGACGGAGAATCGCCACTGCAACGCACGCTGCGGCGTTTCCTGGATATGCAGCCCATCCAAAGCCTGGAGAGAGCCCAGCCTGGTCAGGCCAAGCACCGCAGCACGCGCCGCGCGCAAGAACCAGGCAGCCGCGGCAGCGGGCACCTGCACACAACGGTCAATGGCATAGGCTACGCCCGCGCAGCGCCGGCCACGCAAGCATGGCCGCCTGCCGGCACAGTGGAGACGTCGGGTTCGACCGAACGTTCCAGGGACGTATTCGGCATCGGGGCATACGATCTGCCGCAATCGCCCGCGCGGAGCACGGTGGCATGCGTCGCAGGGCCCTGCCGGCACGGCCGCAGGACAGCAGCCTCAGTAGCGCAGCAGCGCCGAGCCCCAGGTGAATCCACCGCCGAAGGCCTCGAGCAGCAGCAACTGGCCACGCTGCACGCGGCCGGAACGCACCGCTTCGTCCAGCGCCAGCGGCACCGATGCCGAGGAGGTATTGCCGTGGCGATCCACGGTGACGACCACCTGGTCCATCGGCAGTTCCAGCCGCTTGGCGGTGGCTTCGATGATCCGCAGGTTGGCCTGATGCGGAATCAGCCAGTCCAGATCGTGCTTGTCCAGACCATTGGCGGCCAGGGTCTCGTCGACCACCGAGTCCAGCGCCTTGACCGCGTACTTGAACACGTCGTTGCCTTTCATCAACAACGCGCCGCCGCCATTCTTGCCTTCGCCAAAGCCGACCGAAACGCCGACCGGATCCCACAGCAATTCCTTCTTGCTGCCGTCGGCATGCAGATGGGTGCTGAGGATGCCGGTGTCTTCGTCGGCCTTGAGGATCACCGCACCGGCACCATCGCCGAACAGCACGCAGGTGGTGCGATCGGTCCAGTCGACGATACGTGTCAGGGTTTCGGCGCCGACCACCAGCACCGTCCTGGCGTCGCCGCTGCGTACGAACTTGTCGGCCACGCTGAGCGCGTAGACGAAACCGGAACAGGCGGCATTGACGTCCATCGCGCCGCAACCGACATTGCCCAGCCGGGCCTGCAGCAGACAGGCCGTGGACGGGAAGATCAGGTCCGGAGTGGTGGTGCCGACCACGATCAGATCGATCTCGTCGGCGCTGACACCGGCGGCTTCCATCGCCTTGAGCGAGGCGAAGTACGCCAGATCGCTGGTGGTCTGGTCGTCGGCGACGATGTGACGTTCACGGATGCCAGTGCGCGAGAAGATCCATTCATCGCTGGTGTCGACGATCTTGGACATGTCGTCGTTGGTCAACACCTTTTCGGGCAAATAGCTACCCGTGCCCGCGATTCTGGAATAGATCCGCTTGCTCATACCGTTTCCTGTTGCAAGAGCCGCAGTAACCGGCGGCTCCGGAAGAAGCGAGGGTCACCCGGCCACGTTCAACGCGGCGGGCGCCACGGATCAGTCTTCTTGGACAGCCGACTTGGTGGTGATCACCTTCTTGCCACGGTAGTAACCGTCGGCGGTGATGTGGTGGCGCAGGTGGGTCTCACCGCTGGTCGGGTCGGTCGACAGCTGCTTGGCGGTCAGGGCATCGTGCGAACGACGCTGGCCGCGGCGGGACGGGGTGACACGGGATTTCTGCACAGCCATGGGATTGCTCCAACTTTAGTTCGATAACTTGTCTGTTGAGTCGAACAGCACGCTCTACGCCCGCGTCGACCTGTCTTACCGCCCTTCACAGCGGCGGTTACTGTTTCTTCAACGCTGCCAGCGCCGCGAACGGGCTGGCCTTGTCCTGCTCTTCCTGGGTCGGAACCCATTCGGCTTCGACGGCCTCGCTCCCCGGTGCCACCGGCACGACCGGCACCGCCAACACCAGCTCGTCCTCCACCAGATCCAGCGCCCGCAGCATGCCGTCTTCGGGCATCAGCAAGGCTTCGTAATCGGGCGGCAACGCGGCTTCCTCGTCCTCGTCGCGGATCAGGCCGAGACGCTGGCTGATCTGCACCGGGTACAGAAACCGCTGCAAGGTGCGCTGACAGGTCAGCGGCAGCTCGACATCGATACCGAGTTCGACATAAGCGACCTTGAGCAGGTCGTCCTGGTCGAATTGAAGCGAATAAACGCATTCGCCCTCGGTGTCGGCCAGGCTGCCCTGCAGGCGGGTCATCGCGGACAGCGGGATGCGGCCATCGAAGCGCCTGCGCGCCGCGACCATCCGCCAGGCATCCAACATTTCGGGTACGTTCGCGGACATAAGCCGCAGAATGTTAAAGATCCGCCGCAGCCGTGTCAAACCCGCGCGCGCCCCCCTGTCTCGCGCCGCCCGTGCTGGCAGACTTCCCAGCCCGACCGGAAGCCGCGCCATGATGCCACGCCTGATCCTCGCCTCCACCTCCGTCTACCGTCGCGAGCTGCTGGGCCGCCTGCGGCTGGACTTCGCCACCGCCCGCCCCGAAGTCGACGAGCAGCCGCAGCCAGGCGAAGCGCCCGACGCCCTGGCCAGCCGCCTGGCCACAGAGAAGGCCGCCGCGATCGCGACGCAGGCTCCCGACGCCTGGGTGATCGGCTCCGATCAGGTCGCCGACCTGGACGGCCGCGCCCTCGGCAAGCCGGGAACCCTGGACCAGGCACGCGCGCAGCTGAGCGCCATGTCCGGCCGCACGGTGCGTTTCCATACCGCTGTCAGCCTGGTCGGCCCGGACCGCCGCCTGCATGCGCTGGATATGACCGAAGTGCAGCTGCGCCCGCTGACAGCTGTGGAGATCGAACGCTACCTGGCCGCCGAGCCGGCGCTGGACTGCGCCGGAAGCTTCAAATGCGAAGGGCTGGGCATCAGCCTGTTCGACGCCATTCGCAGCAACGACCCCACCGCCCTGGTCGGCCTGCCACTGATCGCCCTGGCACGGCTGCTGCGGCAGGCGGGGTTTGCGATTCCCTGAGCGACATAGGCGTCGCGCTCCGCACGCATCCAGAGCTGCAGGCCGTCGACGGCCACGTGCCGCGCGATGATCGATCGCTACGCCGCCTGCGGCGCGCAATCTCACCGCGGGCGCGCAAGCTCGCAGAACTGATAGGGGTATTCGGCCTGTCCGACCTGCGACGACAAGGTGACGCAGCGCGCCGGATCCAGCATCAGTCCGTATGCGGCCAGCTGCCGCTGTGCGATCTCGCGCACCGCACGATCCGCAGCCGCTGTGTCCAGTGCCTTGCCGCTGGGGACAGCGAGCACACAGCGCCCTGATTGCATGGGCGCCAGTTCCGCGCGCAGGCCATGCGCGATCAACCAGCGCAGCTGCGCACACTGCGGATGGACATCCCAGCCGAACCGTTGGGCCAGGCGGTTCATACGATCGACCCGCAGTTGCTGCTTGTCGCGCGACGCGCCCAACATCGCATACAGCTGCGGCCGCTCGGCGATCAGTTCACGCACCCGTCGACGATACGCGTCGGTCTCGGAAAGATTGGTTGCGACCCCGATGTATCGCGCCTGCTGCGGCAGCAGCGGCACCCGCCAGGACTGCGGCTCATCGCCGACCAGCAGCACGGTGGAGGCAGCGGCATCGCCAAGCACCGGCTGCGTGATACCGAAGCTGTCGCGCGCCCAGGGTTCATGGCCCCAGTCCTTCCAGCCCACCACCGCAACCAAGGCGCACAGACCGATCAACCAGGCCGCCTTGCGATCTGCCTGGATTGCAAAGGCCCGCCTGCAGACGATCCACAGCACCAGGGGCGCCAGCAACTCCAGCACCACCAGGTAACGATGGATGCTGAAGATCGCCTGCCATAACGCATAAGCCAGGCCGAAAAAGACCAGCAGAACGACACCGGAGCGATCCAGGACGCCTGCCGCAACCGGACGCCGCACCACGCTGCGCCCCACAGCGAGCAGGGCCACCGTGTACAGGACAGCCCAACCCGCCTGCACCAGACCGAGATCGCCGATCCGCTGCGGTTTGAGCGTGAACAACAGCGGCCAGACCACGTGCTCGCCGAGGTTGCGCGGCAACCAACGGACATCGGCGACCGAGACCGGCGCCGCCAATGGAGACTTGAAAAAGCCATTGAACTGCGGAAACAGCGGATTTCCCAGGTGTTGCCAAACCTGCCAATACCAGGGCACAGCCACCAGCGCGAACACCAGCGATGCGCTTGCCACCACCACACCGAGCGCCAACACGCGCGAGCGCAGGCCCCCACCGTCGCAGAGCACGGCCGGCGCCAACGCCAGCGCGTACAGCGCATTGGTGAGCTTGAGCGACACGGCCAGGCCGATCAACGCACCGACGGCGATCCATGTCCATACGACGCGCCCACCCTGCCGCGCCAAAGCCTGCGCCCACACCACCAGAGCCAATGCCGCCAGTACCGGAATCGCGCTGGCGGTGTCGCCCATGGTGCCACCCAGTTCGGACAGGAACACCGCGCTGCACAGGCCGGCCACCGCGAGCAGCGGCGCCCATCGCGCGCGCAGGGGATGGTGCGACAGGACCCGCCATGCCACCGCCACTACCGGGACGAAAACCACCGCATGCAGCGCCCCCAACAGCGCACCGACCAGCGGCCCCGGCAGATGCAGCATCAGCCAGGCATGCATGACGTCCAACAACGGGCTGAAGTAGCTCTGCAACTGCGCTGGCGCCAGGTCGACGCCCAACCGATTGCCGACCCAGGCATGCCCGATGTAGAGATGATAGTTGCGCAAATCCCAATTGGCGTCCTGGCCCAGCGCGAGCGATAGCAGCGCTCCGGACAGCAGCACAGCGCACACTGCGGCGACGACCTGACGCTGGGAATGGAAACCGAAGCGGCAGTCCAGCCATTGCAACAGGCGCATGTGCCGCGTCGCAGCTACGGTCGCCGCCGCCATCAGCGCACACCCTGGTCATGCGACCGCGGGGCTACGCTGCCTACGCCCGGTTCGGCCAGATACGCCAGGTGCTTGGCTTCGACACGTCCGCGCGTGACCGTATCCAGGATCAGGCCACAGGCCAGCAACAGGAACCCGAGCAGCATCAGCGCCACGCACAGGATCGCGGTGGGAAACCGCGGCACCAGCCCGGTGGCGAAATAGGTCTCGAACAACGGAATCGCCAGCATGATCGACAACGCGGCGCTGAGCAGAAAGCCGATCGAGAAGAACAGTAGCGGCCGTTCGGCCTTGAACAGCTTGACGATGGTGGTGAGAATGCGCCATCCGTCGCGCCAGGTGTTCAACTTGCTCTGCGAGCCCTCCGGGCGCACCCCATAGGCGGTCTCGACCTCGGCTACCGGCATACGCAGCTGCAGCGCATGCACGGCCAGTTCGGTCTCGGTCTCGAACCCATGCGCGTGCGCGGCGAAGGATTTGACATAGCGTCGCGAGAACACCCGGTAGCCGGACAGCATATCGTCGAAACTGCGGCCGAACAGCAGGCCCGCGCAACGCGTCAGCATGACGTTGCCCAGCCGGTGGCCGGGGCGGTAGGCGGCCTGCTGTTGATCGCGCCGCGCACCGACCACCATGTCCAGGCGTTCGTCGATCAGCTTGCGCACCAACCCAGGCGCCGCAGCGGCATCGTAGGTGGCGTCGCCATCGACCAGCACGTAGATGTCGGCCTCCACATCGGCGAATCCACGCCTGACCACATTGCCCTTGCCTTGCAACGCGACGCGGGATACCCGCGCGCCCGCTGCACTGGCAATCGCCGCGGTGGCATCGCTGGAATTGTTGTCCAGCACGTGGATCGCCGCATCCGGCAGGGCCGCAGAAAAGTCGCCGACCACCGTGGCGATGGTGGCCGCCTCGTTGTGGCACGGCACCAGTACGGCGATGCGCAGCGCGGTCGATGACGCTGGAGATGACACTGGATAAGTCACGGGCGGGACGTCGGTCATTACGTGATCAAGGGGCGGAAACGGTGAAGGGCTGCTCCCACCAGTCCTCGACACTGCTGTCGCGGCCGTGCAGGCGCAGTCCCAGCCAGTGCGTGCCGGGCGGCACGGCATGCGTATCGAGCGTGGCGGAGAAGCCGACGTTCGGATGCTGCGGGTCGGTCGAAATCTTCCAGTACGGGCGGATGTCCAGCGCACTGCCATAATCGGCCTGCACGACGGGGCGACCATCGAGCAACAGCTCCACCTTCGCCAGCCCCACCCCATCCTTGAACGCCCAGCCGCGCACCTGCACCTGACCGGACACGCGCGCATCCGGCAGCGGAGCGTCGATCCAGGCCATCGCTGGCGCGACGCAGGGCCCAGGCGTGCGTTGCGCCGGCAGCGCGAACAGCAGGAAACGTTGATAGCCGTGATCGGTGGACACCACGGTGGGCGGCGGCAAGGGCCCGACCATGTCGCAGACGGCGTGGTAGCGCTGCAGCAGATCGCGATAGCGCTGATCGCTGGGGGACAGCACCAACAAGCGCGGCCCATCGCGCGTACCGTCGCTGAGCAGCCCCCACTGCCGCAACTGCGCGCTGCGCCCGTGCTTGTCGTTCAAGTCGGAACGCAGCACCTCGATCCGCGCATCGCGCAACTGAAAGCCGAGTTCTGCGCCTACCTTGAAGTTCCCGGCCAGCACGCGCGTACCCGGCGGCATCTGTGCCAGCCTGGCCCGCACCGCACGCGCCAGATCGTTCCAGCCGGCGAAATTGCGCGGGTAGTATTTTTCGCCAGCCGCATGCGCGCGGATGGACGGCACCGACACTGCCAAGTAGTAGCCATAGGCACCCAGCGTACCGAGCAGCGCGATCAACCACGCCGCCCGCCGCAGCGGGTGCGGCCACCGCATCAGGATCACCGGCACCGCGACCAGCAATGCGAGATAGCCAGGCAATGGCCAGTGAAAGCTGATCCGCTCGGCATCGCTGAAAAAGCCCAGGACGAAGATCGCCACGGTCGAGATGCCGCCCAGCAGACCGAAGTAACGCCATTGCGCACGCGAGCCGCCCCCGGAACGGGTGCCGGCCAACCCTACCTTGACCATTGCCCAGCCCAACAGCGGCGTCACCGCCACCGCCTGGATCAACAGGAACCACAGCCCGCTGATCTGGAATCGCCATGGATGCCTGTCCACCAACTGGAAGCGCAGCCCGGCCTCGTCGTGATCGGTGTTCCAGACCAGCAACGGCAGCCAGCTCACTGCGCCCACCGTCAACGCCATCCAGATGCGCGGGTCGCGCAGGACCGCACGTCCCTGCGGGATGCACAGCAGCGCGATGCAGCCCACACCGATCACGCCGACGAAGCGGTAATGGCTGAGCGCGCCGATGGCCAGCCCGACGGCGAGCTCCAGCGCACTGGTGGCATCGACCTCGCGCAGCAGGCGTGCGCCTGCATCCATGCACAGGACCGCCGCCAAGGCCATCGGCACATCCGGCACCGCCAGGATTCCCAGCGTCGCAGACAGCGGCATCAGCAGGGTCAGGCTGCCGGCCTGCCAGCCCAGGGTGGAGCCGAACCAGCGCGTGGCGATATGCGCGATCAGCCACGGCAGCAGCGCGGCGATGACCAGGAACGGCAGCCGCAGCGCCAGCAGGTGATGGCCACCGAACTCGACCCCAGCCCGCGCCAACCACGCGGTCATGCCCGGCAGATCCGAATATGCCGCCGCCAGATGCTGGCCTTCCTGCCAGTAGAACGCCTCGTCCACGAATAGCGGCAGCCGCGCGGCGATCAACAGCTTGACGGCGGTGGCCAGTGTCCACAGGATCACGAAGGTGCGATGTGCGCGTTGGTCTCCCTGCATTGCCCTGTGCACTCTTCTTCCACCTACGGAATTGTGATGTCGATACCGCCGCGTTCCACGGAAATGCTAACCGATGCGCTGCGTCAATCGCTGCGGCGCGCGCAAGAGCAGGTCAATTCGCTGCTGCTGGGCAAGGCACAGGAAGTCCGCCTGGCCTTCGTGGCGCTGCTATCCGGCGGCCATCTGCTGATCGAGGACCTGCCCGGTCTAGGCAAGACCACCCTCGCCCACGCGATGGCCTCCAGTCTGGGGCTGGGCTTCCAGCGCGTGCAGTTCACCTCCGACCTGTTGCCGGCCGATGTGCTGGGCGTGTCGGTCTACGACGCCGCCTCGCGCCAGTTCCAGTTCCATCCCGGCCCGGTGTTCACCAACGTGCTGCTGGCCGATGAAATCAATCGCGCGCCGCCGCGCACGCAAAGCGCGCTGCTGGAAGCGATGGCCGAGCAACAGGTCACGCTGGATGGCGTCACGCATGCCTTGCCCGAGCCGTTCTTCGTGATCGCCACGCAGAATCCGGTGGACCTGTCGGGCACGTTCCCGCTGCCCGACTCGCAGCTGGATCGCTTCCTGCTGCGGTTGAGTCTGGGCTACCCCAGCGCCGATGCCGAGCGCGCCCTACTGTCCGGCGCCGACCGCCGCGAGCTGATCGCCCAGGCCGCGCCGCAGCTCAGCGATGCCGACGTGGTCGCCCTGCGCACGCTGGTGGGCCAGATCCATACCAGTGATGCGTTGATCGCCTACGTGCAGGCGCTGCTGCTGCGCAGCCGCCAGCATGCCGGGGTGCGGGTGGGGCTGTCACCGCGCGCCGGCATCGCACTGCTGCGCGCCGCCAAGGCCTACGCCCTGCTGTTGGGGCGCGAACATGTGCTGCCGGAAGACGTGCAGGCATTGTTCGTGGCCGTGGCCGGGCATCGGCTGGTGCCGGAGGCCGAATCGTCGTCCGGGCCGGCGCTGGCCAAGGCGCTGCTGCACAGCGTGCCGGTGGACTGACACCGGTGCGTGCGTCGCTGCGCGGTCTCGGCCGCCGCCTCAGCCTGCTGGCGCGCCCGCGCGCAGCCGAGGCGTTGCCGATCGTGCTGGATCGGCGCCGCATCTATGTCCTGCCGACCCGCTTCGGCCTGTTCGTTACCGCCCTGCTGCTGGCCATGCTGCTGGGCGCGTTGAACTACAACAACAATCCGGCCTTGCTGCTGGCGCTGTTGCTGGCCACCGCCGGCATCGCCAGCAGCATCATGGCCCATCTGCAGCTGTCGGCCCTGCGCATCGAAGCGGTCGCGGCCGAACCGGTGGTGGCCGGCGAGCCGCTGCGCATGCGGGTCTCGCTTGCGCGTCGCGACACGCGCGCACGCCGCGGACTGCGGCTGGATCACCGGGACAGCAGCGGCTTCTGCTCGTTGATCGCGCAGGAGAACGGCGAGGTCGATCTGCTGGTACCCACCACCCGGCGCGGCTGGCAGGACATCGAGCGCATCCGTGTGTCCAGCATCCAGCCGCTAGGGCTGGTACGGGCGTGGTCGTGGGTGTGGCCGGAGACGCCCTTGCTGGCCTATCCCAAACCCGAGGAGCAGGGCCCGCCGCTGCCGGACGGTGCCGGCTCGCCCAACCAGACCCGCCTGCATGCGCAAGGCGAGGAACTGCACCAGTTGCGCCCATACCGCGCCGGCGATGCGCCCCGCACGATTTCCTGGAAGCACTCGGCAAGGCGCGACGCCCTGCTGGTGCGCGAGTACGAACAGCCGCTGGGTGTGGAAGTCACACTGGACTGGCGGGCGCTGCACGCACTGCCGTACGAACGCCGCATCGCACGGCTGGCGCGCTGGATCAATCTGGCCGAGCGCGACGGCCGGCGTTATCGCCTGATCGTGCCAGGCCAGCCGCCGCTGGGCCCCGCGCAAGGCCCGTCGCACCATCATCTATGCCTGCGCACGTTGGCGCTGCTGCCACATGACTGAGCCCGCCGCCCCGATCGCCCTGGCCAGCCGCGGCTGGGTGCTGGCCACCAGTTGGCTGGCGCTGGCACCGTTGTTGTTGCAGCTGCCCGGCCTGCTCGCCGCCACCATCGCCGTTGCCGCCGTGCTGGTCGGCGTGCTGAGCTGGCGCGGCACGCTGATGGCACCGGTACGCTTGCTGCTGGTGGTGGCGATGCTGGCGGCGGTGTACTGGCAGATCGGCATGCGCTTCGGTCGCGACACCGGCTGCGCCGTGCTGGCGGCCATGCTGGCGATCAAGGCCTCCGAACTGCGCACCTTGCGCGATGCGCGCAGCCTGCTGGGGTTCGCCTTGTTCGCACCGTTTGCCGCCTTTCTGCTCGATCAGGGGCCGGCGACGATGGGCTTGGCGCTGCTGGCGGTGGCGACCGCCCTGCTCAGCATGCAGCGGCTGGCCGACGAAGAGCACCGCACCAGCACGCCTGCGCTGGGCCTGCAGTTGCGCGGTATCGGCAAGCTGGTGGCCATCGGCGTGCCGCTGGCGCTGGTCACGTTCTGGTTGCTGCCGCGCCTGGGTGCGCCGTTGTGGGGCGTACCCGAACGTGCGCTGTCGCGGCCCGGCCTGTCGGACAACATGTCCCCGGGCGAGTGGATCGACCTGATGGCCGACGACAACCCTGCCCTGCGCGTGCAATTCGCCGGCCGGGCGCCACCGCCGCAGCAGCGCTACTGGCGCGGACCGGTGATGTGGGATTTCGATGGCCGCAGCTGGCAGCGTGCGCGCTGGACCGGCCGTGGCCAGCCCGCCGCGGTCGTGCCCGGGCCACAGACCTATCGCTACCGACTGGATTACGAGCCCACCGATCGGCGCCAGCTGGTCTCGCTGGACCTGCCTACCAGCAACGTCGCCAATGCCGAGCTGTCGCCCGATTACGAACTGTTCGCACAGCGGCCATTGACCGCGCTCACCCGCTGGGAGCTGCAGTCGGCACCGCCGGCACGCTTCGACACCGACCTGCCCGACCGGCTACGCGCACGTGCACTGGCGCTGCCGCCCGGCTTCAATCCACGCACCCTCGCGTTGGCACGGCAGTGGCGCGCGGAGGCCGGCAACGACGACGGCGCCGTCGTGCAGCGCGCGCTGCAATGGATCACCCGCGAGTTCGCCTACACCCTGGACACGCCGCTGCTCGGCCGCAACAGCGTGGACGAATTCCTGTTCCAGCAGAAAGCCGGCTTCTGCGAACACTTCAGTTCCTCGTTCGTGGTGCTGATGCGCGGGGCCGGCATCCCCGCACGCGTGGTCACCGGCTATACCGGCGGCGTCTACAACGGACTGGGCAATTATTGGGTGGTCAGGCGAATGGATGCGCACGCCTGGGCCGAAGTCTGGCTGGCAGGCCGGGGCTGGGTGCGCGTGGATCCCACGGCCGCAGTCGCACCGGAACGGATCTACGACACGCTGGAAGATCGCCTGCAGGCCGGCGGCGGCAACGACTTCGCCCAACTCGGGACGTGGGCGGGCCTGGGCCAGGTCAGCGACTGGCTGCGCCGCGGCTGGAACGAGCTGGTGCTGTCCTTCGACGCGGAGCGCCAGCAGCGGCTGCTGCAACCGTTCGGCATCGACCGCCTGGACACCTCACAGTTGACCCTGATCTTCGGCATCTTCGCCGGTGGCGCCCTGGCCTGGATGGGCTGGCTGCTGGCCCGCGGCGAACGCGAGCGCGACCCGCTGCTGCGCGCCTGGCATCGGGTGGGCCGCCGTTACCGCAAACTGGGCCTGGCGCGCGAGCCGCACGAACCGGCCACGGTGTGGGCGCAGCGCGTCGCCCACGAACACCCGGGCACGCCCCTGCTGGCACTCAGCCAACGTTTCGCTGCCGCGCGCTACGCTGGCGCTAGTTTGGATAGCGCCACACTTCTGAAAGACCTGCAGCAGCATCGCCCGCGAACCGGAGATTCCTCATGAGTACCCGTTTTCTGATTCCCGTTGTTGCTGTACTCGGGCTCGCAGCCTGCGCCACCGCGCCCAAGCCGCTGCAGGGCCAGTTCCCCACGGTCAGCCCGAGCGACTCCGCTGCCAGCGCGCAGCTGGGCACCTCGGTGCGCTGGGGCGGCAAGATCATCCAGACCAAGCCGGGCCAGGGCCAGACCTGCTTCGAGCTGATCTCACGCCCGCTCAGTGCCAGCGGCCGCCCGGACCGCAATGCCGTGGACGCCAGCGACGGGCGCTTCCTGGCGTGCCGTGCCGGCTTCTACGACCCGGCAGTGTTCGAGCCCGGCCGCGAGGTCACCTTCATCGGCAAGATCGAAGGCTACGAAACCACCAAGATCGGCGAGTACGACTACCGGCTGCCCAAGGTAGCGGCCGATGTGGTCTACCTGTGGCCGGAAGTGCGCGATGTCGACGTGATCCCAGCCTATCCTTACGGCCCCTGGGGCGATCCATGGGGCCCGCGTTGGGGCGGCGGCTGGGGCTGGGGCCGCGGTTGGTGGTGATCCACCGCTGAGTCCCCCTCACAGACGAACGCCGCTCCCCGGGAGCGGCGTTTTCGTTGATGCGAGGCAAGCTGACAGCCCCTCGCTCACCGAAGCACGCGCGCGCATCAGCATGCTGCGCGGCGCCCCAGCATCGCAATCCATCTGGCGATTGCGCCTGCGCCATCATGGCCTGCCCGCAGGTGCCAGACCGCCTGTTCGATCACCTCGACGGCACGGCCGGCGCTATCCGTCAGGGCGTACCAAATCGCCCCAGCGGCGCCCCGGCCAGCAGATGCAGATGGATATGGAACACCGTCTGCCCGGCGTGCTCACGACAATTCATCACGATGCGGTAGCCGTCCTGAGCCAGGCCCTGCTGGCGTGCATAGGCGGCTGCGGCGAGCGCCAGCTGGCCGATCAGCAACGCCTGGTCCGGAGGCACATCGTCCAGAGTAGGAATCGCGTGCTGCTTGGGAATGAACAGCACGTGCACCGGCGCCTGCGGCGCGATGTCTTCGAAGCCCAGCACCTGATCGTCTTCGTAGACGATGGTGGCCGGGATTTCGCGGCGGATGATCTTGCCGAAGATGGTGTCGGTCATGGTTCGGGATTCGGGATTCGGGATTCGGGATTCGCAAGAGCTTACCGCGCCTGTGATGTCTTGCTCTTGCCAATCCCCAATCCCGACTCCCAAATCCCCGCCCTCAAAGTACCTCGGCTCGGGTGCCGAAGGCATGCGACAGCGTGCCGCGGTCCACGTACTCCAGCTCGCCGCCCAGCGGCATGCCTTGCGCAAGCCTGCTCGGGCGCACCGCGTGCTGACGTGCCAGTTGCGCCAGGTAATGCGCCGTGGCCTCGCCTTCCACGGTGGCATTGGTGGCGATGATCATTTCGGTGACCTCACCGGCGGCCAGGCGCTCGCCGAGCCGATCCAGACCCAGCTCGCGCGGGCCGATGCCATCCAGCGGCGACAAGCGTCCCTGCAGGATGAAATACAGGCCGCGGTAGCCGGTGGCATGTTCGATCGCCAGGCGGTCGGCCGGCGATTCCACAACGCACAGCTGCTGTCGATCGCGGCTGCTGCTGGCGCAGATCGCACACACCTCTGCTTCGGTGAAATCGCGGCACTGCGCGCAATGTCCCACCTTCTCCACCGCATTGCCCAGCGCTGCGGCCAGACGCCGCCCGCCCTCGCGCTCGCGTTCGAGCACGTGATAGGCCATGCGCTGGGCCGACTTCTGGCCCACGCCCGGCAACACCCGGAAGGCCTCGATCAGTTGTTCGAGTAAGGAGGACATTGGATGGCCGGGATTGGGCATTGGAGATTCGGGATTCGCAAATGCAGAAGCACTCTCGCTTCTGGCCGATCCCCAATCACGACTCCCCAATCCCCTCGTTCAGAAGGGCAACTTCATGCCAGGCGGCAGCTGCATGCCGGCAGTAGCCGAACCCATGCGTTGCTTGGATTCGGCATCGATCTTGTTGGAAGCGTCGTTGAAGGCGGCAGCGATCAGGTCCTCGGCCATTTCCTGGTCGGAGAGGATGCTCGGATCGATCCGCACCTTGCGGCATTCCTTGGCACCGGTCAGCGTCACGCTGACCATACCGCCGCCGGCGCTGCCGGTGACTTCCAGCTTGGCCAGTTCTTCCTGGGCGCGCTGCAGGTTTTCCTGCATCTTCTGCGCCTGCTGCATCAGTTGGGCAATGTTTCCACGCATGGGTCGTCACTCGTCGTAAGGGCGGATGGAATCGGGAACCACCCGCGCGCCTTGCTGCTGGATCAGCTGCTGCACATTCGGGTCGTTCATGAAAGCGTCTTCTGCAGCGCTCTGGCGCTCGCCTTTCTGCCGATTGGCGCGCTCGTGCAGGGTCTCGACATCGGCACTGCCGGTTTCGATGACGATGCGCGGCACGTGGCCCAGTACCGGCATCAGCGCCTGGGCCAGGTTGGCGATGGAGCGCTCGGAGGTGAGGTATTCGAACCCCGGGGCCAGCGCCAGCCGCAGCACGCCATCGCGATGGCCGATGAAGGCGGCATTGGCTGCCAGTTGCCGCGACGGACCGTTCAGGCCGCTCCGGGTGACCAGCTCCAGCCACTGCTCCGCATCGGCGATGCGGTTGTCGTCGAGCTGGCGCGGCGACTCGGCAGCCGGCGCCGCAGCCGCGGTCGCGAACGAAGCGGGCGTCGCCGCGGCCGGCGCTGCCATCATCTCGGGCGCAGGCGCGGTACTTATTGCCGCAAGAGGCACGACGGCCGCTTCCGGCGCCACCGTGGCCGGGGGTGCAATCGCCGATGTGGGCGGCAAGGCTGGAGCGGGCGTGGCCGTTGCCGCGGTCGACGATGCGACCGGGGTGCGCACCGGCGCATCGTCCACGGCCCAGGGCGGCGTATCGTCGGCACGCGCAAAGGCCGCAGACGATGCCGGGGCGTCGCTCGCAGAGGCCGCCAGCGCAACCACCGGCACCACAGTCGCGACCGCAGGCGCTGCGGCGCTCGGCGCAAACGCCGCTTCCATCGCCTCGGACCGCTTCGGGGCCGCGGCAGCGAGCGGCGCAGCCGCCTGCATGCCCGCTGCTGACGCGGGCGTGCCGCCGGCGATGGTGGCACCACGGTCATCGTCGCCGGTGGTGCCGGCCGGCACCGCAGCGGCGGGACGGAAGGCGAGCATGCGCAGCACCGCCATTTCGAAACCGGCGCGCGGGCTGGGCGCCAGATACAGGTCACGCCGCCCGTTGAGCGCCATCTGGTACCACAGCTGCACCACTTCCGGACGCAGCTGCGCCGCGAACGGGGTCGGGTCGATGCCGTCGCCCACGAATGCCACCGACGGCACCAGTTGCTGCACCTGGACGCGGTGCAGGGCCTCGGCCAGCGCTTCCAGCACGCCACTCCAGTCCGGCGAAAATTCGGCCAGCGCGGCCACGACCTGCAACAGGCGCGCGCCATCGCCATCTGCCAGCGCCTGCAGCATCGCCCCGACCTGGGTGCGATCCACCGTGCCCAGCATGGTGCGCACCACGTCCTCGCGCAGCGCGCCACCAGCATAGGCAATCGCCTGGTCCAGCAGCGACAGACCATCGCGCAGCGAGCCGTCGGCCGCCTTGGACAGCTGCACGATCGCCGACGGGTCCGATTCGATCTGCTCGGCGGCCAGGATGCGGGTCATCTGGCCCTGGATCTGGTCTTCGTCCAGGCGCTTGAGGTTGAACTGCAGGCAGCGCGACAGCACCGTCACCGGCAGCTTCTGCGGGTCGGTGGTGGCCAGCAGGAACTTCACGTGCTCCGGCGGCTCTTCCAGCGTCTTCAGCAACGCGTTGAAGGCCGCCTTGGAGAGCATGTGCACTTCGTCGATCAGGTAGACCTTGAACTTGCCGCGCGAAGGCATGTACTGCGCGTTCTCGATCACCTCGCGCACGTCGTCCACGCCGGTATTGGACGCGGCGTCGATCTCCAGCAGATCGATATAGCGGCCGGCATCGATGTCCAGGCAGGCCGGGCAGGTTCCGCACGGGTCGGCGCTGGTGCCGGTCTCGCAATTCAGCGACTTGGCGAAGATGCGCGCGATGGTGGTCTTGCCCACGCCGCGGGTGCCGGTGAACAGAAACGCGTGGTGCACGCGTCCGCTGTCGAGCGCATTGCTGAGCGCGCGGACCACATGCTCCTGGCCCACCAGTTCGGCGAAACGCTTCGGGCGCCACTTGCGGGCAAGAACGAGATAGGACATCGGGCAACCAGCTTCGTCTGAACCGATATTGTGCCACGCCGCGTCAAGCCGATCGTCCGGCGCTCGACACCCGCGGCGTTCACGCACCTGACCCAGCCAGCCGCTTCGGGCCACGGTGGCGGCGGCGCCTGTCACCTCTGCCATCCAGGCGTGTCCTGCCGACCGAACCCTGCCCTCCGACGCACCGGCAGAACGCCCTCCAGGCGCACTGGGCAGGGGTGTCCTTGTTAACGGCGCCGCCGGCGGCTAGAATTCCGCTCCTGCCTTCGACCCGGTCGCAGTGCAGGCACGGAGAGGTGTCCGAGTGGTTGAAGGAGCACGCCTGGAAAGTGTGTAAGCGTCTAAACCGCGCTTCGGGGGTTCGAATCCCCCTCTCTCCGCCAGTTTCACGATGTGCGCGGCGACACCGCCGCCGCACGTCCGGGCCATCCCGATGGCCCACGTCTTATGGTGGCCCCGTCGGTCCCTCGCGACGCTAGATCGAAAATCCCGCCAGGGCCGGAAGGCAGCAACGGTATCGATTGATGCGGGCGCCGAGGTCAACCGGCGGGGACACCACCCTGTCGATAGACGCCGATCGAACCGGCCCAGATCCTGGACTGCGAGCAGCCAGCATTTCGCTTTGTGCTGTACGCACACGCGCAAAGCCGACCGGTCATTCGCACCCGCCATGGCGACGGCGATGCATTGCCGCGACGTCAGCGTTTTCTACGCCGCGGCGTCGTGGGCCAGCCACGCTTGCGTTGGTGACGAACTCACTGCGATTCCGGATGCAACCAGCCTGCATCGCCTCCCAGGTAATGCTCGTGCTTCCAGATCGGCACACGCGCCTTGACCTCGTCGATGATGTATCGGCAGGCGTCGAAGGCAGCGCCGCGGTGCGCCGCACTCACCCCCACCCATACCGCCATGTCACCGATGCGCAATTCCCCCACGCGGTGCACGCAGTGCGCGCGCACGATGGAAAACCGTTGCATCGCCTCGTCCAGCACACGCTGACCTTCGGCTTGCGCGAGCGTGGCATACGCTTCATATCGCAGCCCCGCAACGCGACGGCCATCGTTGTGATTGCGCACCCAGCCTTCGAAGCTGGCGAAAGCGCCGGCCTGCGGATGCTCCATCCCCTCGCGCAGGCGATCGACCGGCAAGGCGGCCTCGGAGAGCGCGAACAGGCCCGTCGTCCGATCGTTCATGCTCAACCTCCCGACACCGGTGGAATGAACACCACTTCGCTGCCATCGCGCACTGCATCCTCCCAACCGGCGAACGCGCCATCCACCGCCACGCGCAATTGCGCCGGCGTCCAGCGCAGGCCGTGCCGCGCATCGAGCTCTGCATACAGTCCCCGCAGGTCCTGCGCGCCGGTCTGCACGCGCTCATCGGTGATGCCCGTGGCTTCGCGCAGGCTGGCGAAGTACAGCACCGTCACCGTGGCCGTCATCGTGCCGCTCCGAGATCGCGCTTGCCACCACGCTTGGCCACCAGCCTGGTCGGCCCGATCGTCATCGCGTGCGACAACGCCTTGCACATGTCATACACCGTCAGAGCCGCCACGCTGGCGCCGGTAAGCGCTTCCATCTCCACGCCGGTACGGTGCACGCAGCGCACGGTGCACTGGATCTCCAGCGCCTGATCGCCGGCCCAGTCGATCTCGAAACGGCAGGCATCGATCGGCAATGGATGGCAGAACGGGATCAGTTCGTGGGTGCGCTTGACTGCCATCGTGCCCGCGATCACCGCGGTCTCCACGATGCCACCCTTGGCGCTGCGCAGGCCGCTGGCGCGCAACTGCGCCGCGACGGCTGCCGGAAAGCGCACACGGCTGGTAGCCGTGGCACTGCGTGCGGTGACTGCCTTGTCGGAAACATCCACCATGGTGGGAAGCCCGGCGGCGTCCAGGTGGGTCAGGCGTGCGGGACGGGATTTGGCAGGCATGGGCAACGACACAGTGACAGGCGCTCAGGATGCGGCATTCTCGGTGAACGCAGTGGCTTGAGGGAACAGCAGCCACCCTCCCGACCTGCCTGCATCCTCATTAGCGACGCAAGGCGGGTGCGTTCGATGCCATCGCAGCTGCAGTCGGCAGGTACCGCAGTGAAGCGACTCCGCGTCGGCCAGCAGCTGGCGGCAGCGGCACCTCCATCGTCCGTCGCGGCATCGGCGCGCACTGCGGCGATCACCCGGCGCCGCGCGCTTGCGGACACAATGCACTCCGAAAAGCACGGACCAAGACGCGCTCCGGCACCTGCGTTTCGCCACGCAGCTTCCGCTTGGAGCGGGCGCCTGCGCCCGCTCATCCACCGATCAGGAACATCTCCACCGGCTTGCCGCGGCGCGGCGTGGATGCGCGCACTTCGCTGTAGCGGTCGCCGCGCAGACTCCAGCGTTGACGCAGATGGGTGGCCAGCGCACTTTCGCCGTCAGCCAGAGCCGGTTTGAGGTCATGGCCCTGGCTGGCGAACAGGCAGGTGTACAGATGCCCATCGGCCGACACGCGCGCGCGCTGGCAATCGCCACAGAACGGCACGCTCACCGAGCTGACGAATCCCACCTCGCCCGCACCATCGGCAAACGCGTAGCGCTGTGCGACTTCGCCGATGTAGTTGGCATCGAGCGCATGCAGCGGCCAGCGCGCACTGATGCGTTCGTGCAGTTGCGCGGAGGTCACCACCGCACCTGGCGTCCAGCCATTGCAGCTACCCACATCCATGAATTCGATGAAGCGCAGCACGTGCCCACTGCCACGGAAGTGTTCCACCAACGGCAACACCTGATCTTCGTTGACGCCACGCTGCACCACGCAATTGATCTTCAGCCGCTCGAACCCGGCCCGTTCGGCCGCGGCAATGCTGCCCAATACCTGCGCGATCTCACCGCGCCCGCCGCTCATGCGCTTGAACAACGCAGGGTCCAGCGCATCCATGCTCACCGTGATCCGGCGCAGACCGGCATCACGCAGCGCCTGGGCCTGCCGCGCAAGCAGGGCACCGTTGGTGGTCAACGCGAGGTCTTCGATGCCATCGATCACCGCCAGACGCGCAATCAGGCTGGGCAGGTCTCGCCGCAGCAGCGGCTCGCCGCCAGTCAGGCGCAGCTTGGTGACGCCCACGGCCACGAAGGAGCGCACCAGCGTCTCCAGCTGATCGAAACTCAGGCGTTGTTGCGCATCCAGCCCGTAGTCGTCCGGAACGCGGTCTGCCGGCATGCAGTAGCCGCAGCGGAAGTTGCAGGCTTCGATCACCGACAGGCGCAGATCACGCAAGGGGCGGCCGTAGCGGTCCTGCATGGGTGCGCCGGCCAGCGTCGGCAGGGTCAGGGCGCCCATCAGCGCACCATGGCGGCGGTCGGCTCCGCCAGCATCAGGTACTGCCCGGGCACGGCCACCCGATGGCCACGCGCGCGCAGCACGTCGCCGTCGGTCTCGCTGGCGTAGTGGTACAGCAGCATGCGGTCCAACAGGTCCTGCGGGTACTCCCGCTCCAAATCGTCCACGCCAGTATGCGACGGGTTGCCGTGAACGCCGCAGTCATGCGCGATCAGCTCGTTGTCGCCCGCATAACGCTTCAGCATCTCGGGGATCGGCCGCGTATCGCCGGTCCAGACCAGCGCGCCCTGCAGGCGTAGCCCATAGGCGGTTTCCGGCCAATGATGACGCACCGGGAACACCTCCAGCCGCACACCGTCGTGCCAGAACGCATCGCCCACCGGCACCAGTTGGAAGGCATCCCAGAAATTGGCTCCGCCTTCGGCCAGCACGTTCGGATAGTCGGCGATCCGCCGCTGCAGCAGCGGCACCACCGGCGCCGGCACGTACAGGCGGGTGCGCCCGCGCCGGTCGGAGAAATAGCTGTCCACGAACACCCGCTCCAGCCCGCCGACATGATCCAGATGCACATGCGTGATGAAGATCGCCTGCGGCAGCCGGCCATAGTGCGCCTGATAGGCGGTCAGCCCCTCGCTACCGCAATCGATGGTCAGCCACGGTTCGCCGGCACGCTCGAGCGTAGCCATCGGAGAACCGAGCGCCACCGCCGACGCATTGCCGACTCCCTGCACCCGCAAGGCCCAGTCCATCAGTAGCCCCGGCCCCAGGCCAGTTCGT
Source organism: Xanthomonas sp. NCPPB 1067 (assembly GCF_020783795.1). NCBI lineage: Bacteria > Pseudomonadati > Pseudomonadota > Gammaproteobacteria > Lysobacterales > Lysobacteraceae > Xanthomonas > Xanthomonas sp. NCPPB 1067. The sequence goes on along the minus strand of NZ_JAJGQG010000007.1, from coordinate 89,247 downwards.
AGGCACGGTGCAGACGCTCGTAATCCTTGTCCACTTCTTCACGGCTGCGCTTGCCGCGCAGCTTCAGCAGCGAACGATGCAGTCGCTCGAGGTTGCGCTCGCGCCAGCGGGTGGCCGGGATACGCAGCACGCCGCGGTCGAAATCGATCAACCAGCCGTGCCCGCCGGCATCGAACAGGATGTTGTGCGCATTGAGATCGGCATGATCCAGGCCGGCACGGTGGAAGCGCGCAATCAGCTGACCGGTAGCCTCCCACGGCGCGCCGCGCCCGGCCACCTGCGCGTGATCGGCCAGCGAACGCACGTTTTCCAGTCGCTCCATCAACAACGCGGCGCGATAACCCAGCCCCTCGCGCAGATAACAGGCGGCCAAGGGCCGCGGGACCGGCAACTTGCGCTTGATCAGTTCGCGCATCAGCCGGAACTCGGCAAAACTGCGCGTGCGCCCGGCGCCCTTCCACAGATAGCGATCCCGGCTCACCCGCGCGGCCATGCCACCACGCAGGTACTGCCGCAACACACTGCGACCGAACGGCGCGTCCACGAACCATGCCCCGCCGCGCCCCCCCTCATCGACCGGCCGTGCCCTGTCGCCCCAGCGCTGCGGCGAGAACAATCCCGCATCGGCTTGCCGCAGCCGTTCGCGGTCGAACAGAATGGCGCCGTAGCCGCGGCCCTCGCGATACGGCGTCAGCGCTTCGGTGGCGTCGAAAGAACCCATCCATCGAGTCTAACAACACCATGGCTGTAACGCCTGCATCGCTGTGTCTGCTGCGCCTGTCGGCCCTGGGCGACGTCACCCACGTGGTGCCACTGGTGCGCACGCTGCAGGCGGGGTTTCCGCAGGCGGCGCTGCACTGGATCATCGACAAGGCCGGCCTGAAGCTGCTAGACGGCCTGCCCGGCGTGCACTTCCATGCCTACGACAAGCGCAGCGGCGTGGCCGGCATGCGTGCACTGCGGCGACAGCTGGCGCCGCTGGGACGTTTCGATGCCCTGCTGCACATGCAGGTGGCCTTGCGCGCGAATGTCCTGTCGGCGTTCGTGCCAGCGCAGCGGCGCATCGGCTACGACCGCAGCCGCTCCAAGGATCTGCACGGACTGTTCGTCAACGAACGCATCGCCGATCGCCCCGGCATCCACGTGCTCGACGCCATCGGCAGCTTCGCCGAGCCGCTGGGATTGCGCCAGAGCATGGTGCGCTGGGATCTGCCGGTACCGGATGAGGCGCACGCCTGGGCGCGGGCGCAATGGGACGACGATGGCCGCCCGGTACTGATGATCTCGCCGTGCTCCAGCCATGCGCGCCGCAACTGGTATCCCGATCGTCACGCCGCGCTGGCCGATCACGCCGCCGCGCAGGGATGGCGGATCGTGCTGTGCGGTGGCCGCAGCGATATGGAGCGCAGCACTGCCGATGCCATCGTCGCCAGCGCGCGTACCCCGGTACTGGATCTGGTCGGCAAGGACACGCTCAAGCAACTGCCCGCCCTGCTCGCCCGCGCGGATCTGGTGGTGACGCCGGATTCGGGGCCGATGCATATCGCCAATGCGATGGGCACCAAGGTACTGGGCTTGCACGCGGCCAGCAATCCGCGCCGCAGCGGCCCGTATTCGGACGTGCGTTATTGCGTGGACCGCTACGACGCTGCGGCCCGCAAATATCTGCACAAGCCGGCCGACCAGCTCGATTGGGGGACCAAGATCGAATTCGACGACGTGATGCAGCTGATCAGCGTGGAAGATGCCATTGCCGCCTTCGAGCGGTATCGCGCCGATCATCCACGCTGACCGCTGAAGGCCGCTGTTCTGCCGCACCCATCCCCCATGCGTGCGCGCTGCGGCCCTGGTGGCGCCAGGCATGACACCACACCCCCGCGCCACCGATCGCGCGCCAGCGGCAGCGCGATCGAGCTGGCGATGCCTCAGGCGCCCTTGGCGCGATAGTCCTGGTAGGACTTCTCTTCCACGTACGAAGAGCCCAGCGCCAGGTTGATCTGCTTCTTGATCCGCGCGCGCTCGTCGTTTTCGATGTACACGCTGCGCGCCAGCTGCACGAAGGTGTCGTCGAAGGTCTGCGCCTGCTCCTTGAGCCGGATATCGTCTTCGATGACCCATAGCCGCTCGTTGACGGCCTTCAGCTCGGCGCGCAGCCGCACGATGTCGTGGCCGGCGGCCGGATGCGCCATCCAACTGTTTTCCAGCGCGGACAACTCGTTGCGCACATTGGTCAGCTTGGCCGCATCGCTCATGCGCTCGGACTTGATCTGCAGGATCGCGATCTTGTCGAGCAGCTCACCAAAGGACACGGGCACCAGGATCTCGGACATGACACACCTCCAACGGGAATCGAGCGGATTGTAGTCGTCGCCGTACGCGGCGATTGCCACACATAAACAAAAGCCCCCTTGCGGGGGCTGATGCGAATCTGGCGGAGAGGGGGGGGGGGATTCACTCGGCACTTCGTGCCTTCGCCCTACGGGCGGCTTCGCCGTGCAGACAGCTGCGCTGTCTGTCGAACCCGGGGCTTCTCACCCCCCAATGACGCCGGCGAAACTCACGCGGCACTGGCACACCTATTCGCCTCAATCTGGCGGAGAGGGGGGGATTCGAACCCCCGAGGCGCTATAAACGCCTGCCTGATTTCGAGTCAGGTACATTCAACCGCTCTGCCACCTCTCCAGATGGTCCCCAGTGTCCTGGGGCCGTGCATCATACGGGCACACGGCTCTGGCGACAAGCGGCCCCGGCCGGGGTCGGGTGGCGCCATTCCCGGGCGGGCGTGAACCGGCACCACGCGCTTCGCCGGCCGCGTGTTGCCGCTGACCGGTCGGGCCGCGATGATGGTGGCGCATCCTCTCCCTGGCGACCCGGCCCCATGCTCGAATTCGGACACCTTACCCATGTCGGCCTGCGCCGTGACCTCAATGAGGACACCTACTACGGCGACAGCGAACTGGGGCTGTGGCTGGTGGCCGATGGCATGGGCGGGCACGCCTGCGGCGAGGTCGCCAGCGCACTCGCACGCGAGACCATCGTGCGCGAAGTGCGCGCCGGCACTGCGTTGGCACAGGCCATCCGTATTGCCGACGAGGAAATCATCAAGACCTCACGCCGCTGCAACGACACCCTGCCGATGGGCACCACCGTGGTGGCTGCACGCGTCCTGGGCCAACGCTTCGAAGTCGCCTGGGTCGGCGACAGCCGTGCCTACCTGTGGCGCGACGGACGGCTGGCCCAACTGAGTCAGGACCATAGCTATGTGCAGGAACTCATTGCCCAGGGCACGCTGACCAGCGAGCAGGCGCGTGCGCACCCGCATCGCAACGTGGTGACGCAGGCACTGGGCGTGACCGACCCGGCGCACCTCAATGTCGCCACCATGCAGGGCGAGCTCAAATCCGGCATGCAGCTGCTGCTGTGCAGCGACGGACTGACCGAGGAGGTGGACGATGCCACGATCGCGGCAACGCTGTCGCAGGCCGACTGCAGTGCGCAGGAGTGCGTCGAGTGCCTGGTTGCCGCGGCACTGGATGGCGGCGGCTCGGACAACATCACTGCCATCCTGGTACGCAGCTACTGACCTGGTAGGTCGCTACCGAGCGCGCGTCGCGCAGCCATCGTGCCGCAACGCCCGCAGCCCGCGGCTCCCAGCACGGCCTGCGCAACGAATACCGGCCGGGCGCACCCGACGGGATCACCCGACCCAGGCCGCTCGCCTAGCCGGCAACCGCGACCTCTTCGACCGGCGAATCCCACAGGGCACGCCCGGCCTTCTTGCGCAGCTGCGCCAGGCGCGCTTCGTGCGCCTGCGATTCCGAAGCGGTCACTGCCACGCGTGGGCGCGGCAGCAGCAAGGCGGGATCGAAGGCGATCATGCTGCCGCCATCGTCTGCATGCTGGCCGGCATCGGCACTGGCAAAGCCGATCTCCTCCTGTCCAGAGGTGAGCGCGATATACACGTCGGCCAGGATCTGGGCATCGAGCAAGGCGCCGTGCAACTGGCGATGCGAGTTGTCCACGCCCAGCCGCTTGCACAGCGCATCCAGTGAATTGCGCTGCCCTGGATACCGCTCTCGCGCCATCATCAAGGTGTCGATCACCGTAGCGCGGTCGACGACACGACCGTAGCCATCGCCCAGCAGCGCCAGTTCGTTGTCCAGGAATCCCAGGTCGAACGCGGCGTTGTGAATGATCAGTTCCGCGCCGTCGATGTAGGCGAGAAATTCCTCCACCACGTCGGCGAACACCGGCTTGTCGGCCAGAAACTCGAGGGTCAGCCCGGTCACTTCCTGCGCACCGGCTTCGAAGTCGCAATCGGGCTTCAGATAGCGATGAAAATTATTGCCACTGGGGCGGCGCTCCAGCAGCTCCACCGCACCGATTTCGACGACGCGGTTGCCCTTGCGCCATTCCAGGCCGGTGGTTTCTGTATCGAGAATGATCTGACGCATGAATCCTCTTTAGAGCGGCTAACAGAACGTAGCGAGCGGTCGTCAGGTGGGTGTGGACGGCGCGGAGGAACCGGAGTGTACGTGTGGTACATGCCGATTCCGAGCACCGGCCGCGCCCGCCTGACGGCGGCGCAGTCGTTTTGTTAGCCTCTTAGGCAGTTGCGCTACCAGCGCGTTGGGCGAGGGCCTGGTTGCGAGCAAGCACGTCCACGCGTTCGTTGTCCGGGTCGCCGTTGTGGCCCTTCACCCAGCGCCAATCGATGCTGTGACGCTGCGTGGCCGCATGCAACCGCTCCCACAACTCGCGATTCTTGACCGGATCGCCGCCAGCGGTTTTCCAGCCGCGCCGCACCCAGCCGGACATCCATTCGGTGATGCCCTGCCGGACGTATTGCGAATCGGTGTGCAGCACGATCTGGCAAGGCTCGGTCAGCGCCTCCAGCGCCATGATCGCGGCCATCAGTTCCATGCGGTTGTTGGTGGACACCGCTTCGCCGCCCGCCAGTTCTTTCTCGCGGCCGTTGTAACGCAACAGCGCCGCCCAGCCACCTGGACCGGGATTGCCGAGACAGGAGCCGTCGGTATGCACTTCAATTGATTTCATCAGCTTTCAGAATCGCAACGTTGCAAAGAGTTCAGATCGTGGCCACCGGCTGCGGCCAGCGCGAAGGCAGCGCAATCGGGGTCGGCGCGATCGGGGCGGAGGCACGCTTTTCCACTTCGAGCAGATATACCGCGCGCCATGGGGCACGCCCGGGATCGGACGCGCCGCGCCCCGCGCGCCAGATCGGCCCGAGGTAGCGCTCCGTTTCCACGCATTGCAGACCGGCGCGCTGCGCCAGCGACCGCCAGCGATCCGGCCGCAACGCCACCGGCCCACGGCGCGCCCAATGAAACCGGTAAGGGCTCAACGGATTGAGCGTGAATAACCATAGCCTGCCGCCCGGCATCAACAAACGCTCGCATTCGGCCAGGAAATCCGCCGCACCGCCGACCACCGCATGCTGCACCACGATGGCCTGCAGACTCTCGGTCGGCAATGGAAACGGCAGGCCGCAGCGGGCATCGCCGGCAAAACGCCCGGCGCTGCGGAACAGGCGCAGGCCGCGGCCCTGCATCGCCTCTCGCGCAGGCAGGTCCTGAGTAGGAGTGATCCACAACCAGGGCTGCGAGGGGCGCGATTGCATGACGGAAACGGCGACACGGCGCTCCAGCTGCAGCAAATTGCGCCCCGCACCTGTATCAAACCAGGTTGAGACACCAGCTTGACGGGAGAACGGCGCGGCGGGCATGGTCCCAATTCTATGCGACTGACCGCCCTGCCCGCATTCGACGACAACTACATCTGGGCGCTGATCGCTGCCGATGGCCGGGCCATCGTGGTCGATCCCGGGCAGGCCGAGCCGGTGATCGCGGCTGCGGCGCGCGATGGGTGGACGCCCAGTGCGGTACTGCTGACCCATCACCACGCCGACCATGTTGGCGGCGTGGTGGCGCTGACGGAACGCTGGCCGCAACTGGAGATAGTTGGTCCGGCCGACCCGCGCATCGCCGGTGACGTTCGCGCAGTGGGCCAGGGCGAGCGCGTACGCCTGCTTGGCACCGACTTCCAGGTCCTGGAGGTCCCGGGGCACACGCGCACCCACATCGCCTTCGTGAGCGACCAGCACCTGTTCAGTGGTGATACCCTGTTCAGCCTAGGCTGTGGGCGCATGTTCGAAGGTACCGCACCGCAGATGTTCGACTCGTTGCAGCGACTGGCCCGCCTGCCAGGCCAGATGCTGGTGTGCTGCGGCCACGAATACACGCTGGCCAATGCGGCTTTTGCGCTGCATGTCGATCCCACCAACGCTGCCTTGCAGCGCCGTCAACAGGAAGCCCAGGCCATGCGTCACGCAGCCCGTCCTACCCTGCCGATCTCGCTCGAGAGTGAACTGGCCACCAACCCTTTCCTGCGCACCGGCACTGCGCAGGTGCGCGCCGCAGCAGCATCGTACGCCGCCGTCACACTGACCTCTGATGTCGATGTTTTCGCCGAACTTAGGCGCTGGAAAGACGACTTTCGCGCATGAGGCGCTTGATTCTGGCAGCGCTGGCCGCCTGCGCGGTCATCGCACCGGCGGTTGCAGCAGCGTCCACGCCTGGCGATAACGCCGTCACCCCTTCCGGGCTGCGCAACGGGCGGGAGATCTTCGCCGCCTTCCTCGATGGTCGCGCCGACCCGGGCTGCGACAGCAAGCAGAGCGACGTCCGTTGGGAGCAGCACTTCTCCCGCGCCCCTGCCCGGCTTGCCGACGATGCCCAGGACGTGCTTCCACTGTTCGGCTATGTGGTCGATGAGCTGCGCGCCGCCGACATGCCGACCGAATTCGCGTTGATCCCGTTCGTCGAGAGCGGCTACCGCCCCGGCGCCCGCAATGGCAGCGGACCGGCAGGCCTGTGGCAGTTCATCGCCAGCACTGCGCGCAACCACCACGTTCCGGTCGGAGCGCAGTACGACGGCCGTCTGTCGGCGGTGGATTCCACCACTGCCGCCGTGCGCTACCTCAAGACCTTGTACGGCATGTTCGGCGGCGACTGGCGCCTGGCCCTCATGGCCTACAACGCAGGCGAGTATCGCGTGCTGCAGGCCATGCGCAGCGCCGGGATGAATGCACAGAACGCGCGCCCGTCCGAGCTGCCCGGCATGTCCAAAGTCACCTACGAATACGTCGAAAAGCTGCACGCGCTGGCCTGCGTCCTTGATCACGCCCAGCGGCAGGACAGCCTGCTGACCTCGCTGGACCGCCAGGTACCGGTGCTGACCGAACACGCACTCCCTGCCGGCACCAGCCTCAACGCCTGGGCCGGGCAACGCGACATCGAACCGAAGCTGCTCGCCCGCCTGAATCCAGCACTGGCAGGCGCACGCGCAGCCCCCAAGGCAGTGCAGGTGCTGGCGCCGGTCGCCGCGTCCGCGCAGGCCGACACCGCCGCCCCCGTTCTCGCCTCCACCGCTCCAGGGAAAGAACCAGGCAGTGACGTGGTGACGGCGACGGCCGATACGACGAGCACCAGGACGCGCGAGTCCCGTGCACGCACGCATACGGTGCGCAACGGCGAGTCCGCCTGGGCCATCGCACGCCGCTATGGCATCACGGTCGCCACCTTGCTCGCCAGCAATGGCCTGGACAAGCGTGCAGTGCTGAAGCCGGGCATGGTGCTGTCGTTCAACGACAAGCCTTGAGCCAACCGCCGCCCGGCACTGGAAGCCGGGCGGCATAGTCGGCACGGGCGTCACTGACCAGCCTGGGAATCCGGCACCTCCGCGCCCTGCATGCCCGATACGCCACGCGTCGATCGGCAGCGGAACCCTAGTCCCCCTCGTCCAAACATCGAGCCGTTCGGTGCCATTGCGGCCTGCGTGAGAGCCCGAAGTACGACGCCTCGCCAGGAAGCGTTAGCGGCGCCCGGGCCTGCCAGTTCGCGGGCGGCCAGATGCGTTGACTCCGCCTCGTGGACCAACGTCGGAATGGCTGCACCATTCCCTGCGGCGCACCGGCGGGCGGGCACAGGCGATGCCGGCAAGCGAGGCAAACCTCTGGCGCAACATGTGCGCTTGCAGGCCGCGTCTTCCACCGCCGCGCCCTGGGCGAAAAAAAAGAGCCCGGTTGCCCGGGCTCTTCTCGCATCAGTGAAACGACGAACCTTACAGCTGCGCTTCTTCGATCTGGATCTTGTACTGCTTGCGCATCGCTTTGACATAGGCCTGCGCGGCGTTGTTGCCGTCGATCTGGCTCAACTGCTCACGCAGCATCGTCTGCTGCTCGGCCGGCATCTGCTTCAGATCGCCCGGCGTGGCCTTGCTGATCACGAAGACCGCAAAGCGGCCACCGTCCAGCTCCACCTTGCCGACCGACGGCTTGCCCTCGGCCGGACGTGGCGCACTGAAAATGGCGCGGTTGGCAGCCGGGGTCGGAATCGGCGCGGTGCGCGGCAGGCCCGGAATCGGCTGCAGCTGCAGCTTCTCGCTCTCGGCCAACGCCTGCAACGTTTCGCCCTTCTGCACGCGTGCCAGCAACGCGTCGGCCGCTGCAGCCGCCGCCTTCTCGGTGCGATCGGCATGGATGGCAGCGACGACCTTGTCGCGCACCTTGTCCAGCGGCAGCGCCTGTTCGGCGACATGGTTGGTCACGCGCAGTACCACACTGTGGTTGGGCGCAATGGTGATCGGATCGCTGACCGTGCCGTCCTGTACCAGCGTCTCGGAGAAGGCCGAACGCAGCACCGCCGGATTGGCCGCGATCCCGCTGGCGTTGGCGCGCGAGAACGGACCCAGCGTCTGCACCGGCAGACCCACCTGCTTGGCGGCCGGCTCCAGTGCCGTCGGGTTCTTGTAGATCTCATCCACCAGCTTGCCGCTGACATCGGCAAACGCCTTGTCGGCATCGGCCTTGAGCTGCTCGGCAGCGAGCTGGTCGCGCACCTGCTCGAAGGACTTGCCCTGCCCGCCCTTGACCTCACGCAGCTGGATCACGTGATAGCCGAACTCGCTCTTGATCGGCCCGACCACATCGCCGGCCTTCATCGAGAACAGCGCGTCTTCGAACGGCTTGACCATCGTGCCCTTCTCGACCCAGCCCAGGTCGCCGCCGGCGTCCTTGGAACCGGGGTCCTGCGAATTGGCCTTGGCCAATGCGGCGAAGTCGGCTCCTGGTTGCTTGGCCTCGGCGGCAAGCTTGGCAGCCTTCGCCTCTGCCGCTTTCTGCCCGGCAGCGTCGTTGCCAGCCGTAATCAGAATATGCGAGGCCAAGCGCTGATCCGGCTCGACAAAGCGCGCCTTCTCTTCGTCGTAACGCTTGCGCAACGTCGCCTCGTCGGCGGCAGTGGCCGGCGGCATCGTGGCGGCATTGAGCTCCACGTACTCGATGGTCACCGTCTCCGGCTGACGGAAATCCTGCGTATGCGTGTCGTACCACTGCTTGACCTGCGCGTCGCTGACCGGAGCCGTGTCGGCAGCCGGCATCGGCAGCATCGCCAATTCCACATCGCGCGTTTCGCCCATCAGCTTGAGCAGGCGCTCGAACTCGCCCTTGGTCGCAAAGCCCGATTCGGCCACGGCCTGGGGAATCACCGACTGCTGCAGGCTGTCGCGCACCAGCGCATCGAACTGCGCCGGCGTGCGCGGCGGATTCCCCTGCGCGAGCGCGGCGCGGTACTGATCCGGGCTGAACTTGCCATCGACCTGGAACGCCGGAATGCTGCCGATGTAGTCGCGCACTGCCGCATCGCCGATGACGATCCCGGCATCTTCTGCACCCAGCCGCACGACTTGCTCGTCCACCAATTGATCGAGCACCTGCAGCTTGTTTTCGCGGGACTCGAACCGGCGTGGATCGAAATCCTCGCCCTGACGCTGACGTTCCTGCAGGCGCGCCTGCTCGAAACGCGTACGGAAGTCCTGGGTACTGATCTCGTGGTGCTGCCACAGCAGCGACACCGGCCACCACGAAGGTGCCGACTTCCACCAGCTTGGCGGTGCCTGCACCTTGGCCACGTTATTGGCGCCAATGCCGCCGAGGTAGCTGTTGTCGATGACGAACAGGAACGGAATCATCAGCAACCCCAGGATGGCGGTAGCGATCCAGCCTGACGTCTTGTCGCGAAGTTTCTGCAGCATTGGCAAATCACGGCCTGTGGGCGAGCCGCGCAGTGTAACGCGCTTGACGCCACGCACCCAGCCCGGCTCCGGTCGCCACTGGCCAGGAACATGCACAAACAGATCCGATACCCGGCGGGCACAGACATCCCAGAGCCCTCCGAAGCACCGTATGCATCGGTGAATCGACCGCAGCAGCGCAATCACCACCGGCCTCGCCACCACTCCACGCCACCGTACACCCGCGTCCCATGGCCGAAATGCCCCCAAAAAAAAGCCCCCGGCGCAAGGCCGGGGGCTTCGGTGTAACTGGCGGAGCGGACGGGACTCGAACCCGCGACCTCCGGCGTGACAGGCCAGCATTCTAACCAGCTGAACTACCGCTCCGCTTTAAACTTGGACCTCGACTCCACCGCATCCGCAGCACGAATGTCGTGGAGAAAACGAAGCCCCCAATCGCTCAGGGGCTTCGGCGTAACTGGCGGAGCGGACGGGACTCGAACCCGCGACCTCCGGCGTGACAGGCCAGCATTCTAACCAGCTGAACTACCGCTCCGCGCTTGAAACTGTTGCCTGGTGCTTAGTGGTGGGTGCTGAGGGTTTCGAACCCCCGACCCTCTCCGTGTAAGGGAGACGCTCTACCGCTGAGCTAAGCACCCTAGCGAGTCGATTAGTTTACTGCATCCTTCAGGGCTTTACCAGCCTTGAATGCAGGATTCTTCGAAGCGGCGATCTTGATGCTGTCGCCCGTCTTCGGATTGCGGCCCGTACGCTCGGCGCGCTCGCGGACCTGGAAGGTGCCGAAGCCAACGAGGGTGACGGCGTCGCCCTTCTTCAGCGCCTTGGTGATTTCGCTCACAACCGCATCGACAGCGCGGCCAGCTTCAGCCTTGGAGATGTCAGCGGCAGCGGCAACGCCATCGATCAATTCGGTTTTATTCATTCTTGAAACTCCCTTTGCGGCAGATGCCGCGGAATCGACAATCGGCGCTCTTGCCGTTAGCGAAGAACCCGACACAAGTGGTATCGCGTGACGCATCACATTTTGCCGCGCCCACGAGTCGTGCATTTATACCAGCGCCCCCAACAGCACGCAAGCCAAAACCCAATAACGACGCGGGTTTTGGCTTGTTTCGAGACCTTCCAGACAGCGCACGTTAGTGCTTGACGCGCGCCCCCGGCGTGGTACGCGACTTGCCGCGAACGGCGACCCGCGAGGCGTTCTTGCGTGCCTTTTCCTTGCTCGCCTTCTTCGGCGCCAGTGGACGCTCCAGGGCGAGATCCAACACCTCGTCGATCCACTTCACCGGCACGATCTCAAGATCGCGCGTGACGTTGGCCGGAATATCCGCCAGATCCTTGCGGTTCTCGTCCGGGATCAGCACGGTACGGATGCCGCCGCGCAGGGCAGCCAGCAACTTCTCCTTCAACCCACCGATGGCCGAAACGCGACCACGCAGGGTGATCTCGCCAGTCATCGCCACATCGGCGCGGATGGGCACCTTGGTCAGGATCGACACCAGCGACGTCACCATCGCAATGCCCGCACTCGGGCCGTCCTTCGGTGTCGCGCCATCGGGCACGTGCACGTGGACATCGTGTTTCTGCAGGAAATCCACATCGATGCCCAGTCGCTCGGCGCGCGAACGCACCACCGACAGCGCCGCCGACGCCGATTCCTTCATCACGTTGCCGAGCTGACCGGTCAGGATCAGGTTGCCCTTGCCCGGCACCAGCGTGGACTCGATCTGCAGCAGCTCGCCGCCGACCTCGGTCCAGGCCAGGCCGGTCACCAGGCCGATCTCGTTTTCCTCCTCGGCGCGGCCGAAGTCGAAGCGGCGCACACCCAGGTACTTGTCGAGATTCTTTGAGCCGACCGCCACCAATGCCTTCGGCTTGCCCTTCTTGGCGACTGCCTTCTTCGCTGCCGGCTGCGGCCCTGCAAGCGCGATTTCCTTGACCACCTTGCGGCAGATCTTGGCGATTTCGCGTTCGAGGTTGCGCACACCCGATTCGCGCGTGTAATAGCGCACGACGTCCTGGATCGCATCGGTGCCGATCTCGATCTCTTCAGGCTTCAGGCCATTGGCCTTGATCTGCTTGGGCACCAGGTAGCGCATGGCGATGTTGAGCTTCTCGTCCTCGGTGTAGCCGGGGATACGGATCACTTCCATGCGGTCCAGCAGCGGACCTGGAATATTGAGCGAGTTGGAGGTGGCGACGAACATCACCTCCGACAGGTCCAGGTCCACTTCCAGATAATGGTCGTTGAAGGAGTTGTTCTGCTCGGGATCGAGCACCTCCAGCAACGCCGACGACGGATCGCCGCGGAAGTCCATCGACATCTTGTCGATCTCGTCCAGCAGGAACAGCGGGTTCTTGCTGCCCACCTTGTTGAGGTTCTGCACCAGCCGCCCGGGCATGGAACCGACGTAGGTACGGCGGTGGCCACGGATCTCGGCCTCGTCACGAATGCCGCCCAGGCTCATGCGCACGAACTTGCGGTTGGTCGCCTTGGCGATCGACTGGCCGAGCGAGGTCTTGCCCACGCCCGGCGGCCCGACCAGGCACAGGATCGGCCCCTTCATCTGCTTCACCCGCGACTGCACCGCCAGGTACTCGAGGATGCGCTCCTTGACCTTGTCCAGACCGTAGTGATCGGCATCCAGCGTGTCTTCTGCGACCTTCAGGTCCTTGCGGACCTTGGTGCGCTTCTTCCACGGCACGCCCAACAACCAGTCCAGGTAATTGCGCACCACCGCCGCCTCGGCGGACATCGGCGACATCTGCTTGAGCTTGTTGAGTTCGGCCTTGGCCTTGGTCTCCACCGGCTTGGGCATGCCGGCCTCGGCGATCTTGCGCGCCAGTTCCTCCAGTTCGCCCGGTGCATCGTCCAGGTCGCCCAGCTCCTTCTGGATCGCCTTCATCTGCTCGTTGAGGTAGTACTCGCGCTGGCTTTTCTCCATCTGCGACTTCACCCGGCCGCGGATGCGCTTTTCCAGCTGCTGCACATCGATCTCGCCATCCACCAGGCCAACCAGCAGCTCCAGGCGCTCGCCGATTTCGGTGATCTCGAGCAGGCGTTGCTTGTCGGCAAGACGCACGCCGATATGCGCGGCAATGGTATCGGCCAGGCGGCCGGGCTCGTCGATGCCGGCCAGGGTCTGCAGCAGCTCGGGCGGCAGCTTGCGATTGGTCTTGACGTACTGCTCGAACAGCGACATCAACGAACGCGCGATCGCTTCCAGCTCGCGCGGCTCGCGCGCATCGCTGGCTTCCACCTCGATGCCCTGACCCTGCAGCGCGCCGTCCAGCTCGACCACCTTGTCGACAGTGACGCGCGACAGGCCTTCGACCAGCACCTTGATCGTGCCATCCGGGAGTTTCAGCAACTGCAGCACCTGCGCCAGCGTGCCGACGGCATACAGGTCGCCGGCCGCGGGGTCATCGGTCTCGGCCGACTTCTGCGCGACCAGCAGGATGCGCTTGTCCGCCTCCATGGCCTTTTCCAGCGCGCGCATCGATTTGTCGCGGCCAACGAACAAGGGGATCACCATGTGCGGAAAAACCACGACGTCGCGCAACGGCAACACCGGCAGATCGAGAACTTCTGGTTGGGACTTGGCCATGGGGCGCTCCGCAGGAATCGAGGTGTCTATAGGCGTAAAAAAAGCCGATGGCCCGGTTATGGGGCCATCGGCTGGACGTTGCAAGTAGCGCTTGAAACCCCTTTAGCCGTCAGCGAGGCAAGACCTGGCCGGCCGGCTGCTGGAGGCTCAGTCCCCAGACGCGGCCTTGGCCGGTGCCGGTTGCGCCTGGTAGATCAGGTACGGCTCGGACTTGTGCTCGATCACCGATTCGTCCACCACCACCTTGCTCACATTTTCCTGCGACGGCAGCTCGTACATGGTGTCCAGCAGCACCGATTCGACGATGGTGCGCAGGCCGCGTGCACCGGTCTTGCGCTTGAGCGCCTTCCTGGCGATCGCCGACAGCGCGTCGGGGCGGAACTCCAGTTCCACGCCCTCCATGTCGAACAGCTTCCGGAACTGCTTGGTGATGGCGTTCTTGGGCTCGGTCAGGATCTTGATCAGTGCCGGCTCGTCCAGCTCCTCCAGTGTGGCGACCACCGGCAGGCGGCCGACGAACTCGGGGATCAGGCCGAACTTGATCAGATCTTCCGGCTCGACCTCGGCCAGGATCTTGCCCACTTCCTGCTTGCGCTCGCTACTCTTGACCTTGGCACCGAAGCCGATCCCGCCAGCGTCGTTGGAACGCTGCTGGATCACCTTGTCCAGGCCGGCGAATGCGCCGCCACAGATGAACAGGATGTTCTTGGTATCGACCTGCAGGAATTCCTGCTGCGGATGCTTACGGCCACCCTGCGGCGGCACCGATGCCACCGTGCCCTCGATCAGCTTCAGCAGTGCCTGCTGCACGCCTTCGCCAGATACATCGCGCGTGATCGACGGGTTCTCGCTCTTGCGCGAGATCTTGTCGATTTCGTCGATGTAGACGATGCCCTGCTGCGCCTTTTCGACGTCGTAGTCGCACTTCTGCAGCAGCTTCTGGATGATGTTCTCGACATCCTCGCCGACATAGCCGGCTTCGGTCAGCGTGGTCGCATCGGCGATCGTGAACGGCACGTTGAGCAGGCGGGCCAACGTTTCGGCCAGCAGCGTCTTGCCCGAACCGGTCGGACCGACCAGCAGGATGTTCGACTTCGCCAGCTCGACATCGTCGTTCTTGCTGCGGCTCTCGATGCGCTTGTAGTGGTTGTACACGGCCACCGCCAGCGTGCGCTTGGCGCGCAATTGGCCGATCACGTACTGATCCAGCACCTCGAGGATCTCGCGCGGCTTGGGCAGGCTGGAGCGGGCCGATTGCGCCTTCTCCTCCAGTTCCTCGCGGATGATGTCGTTGCACAGCTCCACGCACTCATCGCAAATGAACACGCTGGGGCCGGCAATCAGCTTGCGGACCTCATGCTGACTCTTACCGCAGAACGAGCAGTAGAGAATCTTGTTGCTGTCGCCGGAACGACCTTGGCGGTCTTCGCTCATGCTTCTGTTACCCAGTTACCCCACCCGATGCACGGGGGTTCGATTTCGAGAATAGCACAGGGCCGGAAGGACATTCGCCCTACCCGACCCTGCCGGTTTTTCCTGCAATTTCAATGACCTGACGATCAAGACGGCTGGATCGACTCTTCCGGCCGGCGCTCCAGCACCTGATCCACCAGGCCATAGGCCTGGGCATCGACGGCACTCTTGAAGTTGTCGCGCTCGGTGTCGCGCGCGATGGTCTCCAGTGACTGGCCGGTGTGCTTGGCCAGGATCTCGTTCAGACGCGAACGCAGGGTCAGGATCTCGCGCGCATGGATGTCGATATCGGTCGCCTGCCCCTGGAAGCCACCCAGCGGCTGATGGATCATCACGCGCGAATTCGGCAGCGCGTAGCGCTTGCCGGCAGCGCCGGAGGCCAGCAGCAGCGCGCCCATCGAGGCGGCCTGGCCCACGCAGATGGTGCTGACGTCCGGCTTGATGTACTGCATGGTGTCGTAGATCGCCATGCCGGCAGTGACCACGCCACCGGGCGAATTGATGTAGATGCTGATGTCCTTTTCCGGGTTGTCGGCTTCGAGGAACAGCAACTGGGCAACGATCACGTTGGCCATATGATCGTCGATCGGACCGACCAGGAAGATCAGACGCTCCTTCAGCAGGCGCGAGTAGATGTCGTACGCACGCTCGCCACGGCTGGTCTGCTCGACCACCATGGGCACCAGGTTCAGGGCTTTGGTCACAATGCTCATCGGTCTTCCTGTTGTGGCATCGGCCCGTGCCGACACCCGTGTTCGACATCCGCGCCCCGACGACGGCAGGGGCGCGGTTCTGTTGCTACCGCCTCAGACCCGGATGGCGTCCTGGAACGACAGCGGCTGCTCGGTGTGCTGGGCGCGCTCGGCGATCCAGTCGATCACCTGCTCTTCCATCACCCGACTCTGCAGCCCACCCATCAGTTGGGGATCGTTGCGGTACATCTCAATGACCTGTTCCGGCTCTTCGTAGGTCGAGGCGATCAGACGCAGCGTTTCGCTGACGCGCTTGGATTCCAGGCGCAGCTCGTTGCGGCGCGCCACTTCGCCCACCAGCAGGCCGACCAGCACGCGCTTGGCGGCGGCGTCCATGAAACCCTGATACGCATCGTCCGGCACCTGCCCCGGATCGCGGCCACTGCGGCGCACCTGCTCGACCTGCTGGGCCAGCATGGAACGGGCCTCGTTCTCGACCAGGCGCGGCGGCATCTCGACATGCGCGTAGGCAGCGATCAGCTGCTCACCCACCTCGCGACGCAGGCGGTTCATCAACGCGCCCTTGAGCTCGCGCTCCAGGTTGGTGCGGATGTCGGCGCGGAACTGCTCGGCATCGCCACTCTTCACGCCGAAGCTCTTGATGAATTCCTTGTCCACCGCCGGCAGCACCGGCTCGGAGACCTCGGCCGCCTTGACGTGCACCTGCACGGTCTTGCCGGCCAGCTGCGGCACCCGCCACTCGGCCGGGAAATCGACGCTCAAGGTCTTTTCTTCGCCCTTGGACAGGCCTTCCAGGCCCTTTTCGATCTGGTCGAACATCACGCCCGAGCCCAGCACGCTGCTGCCGGTCTCCACGCCTTCGGCCGGCAGACGCTCATCGCCGGCCTGCGACCAGGTCTCCAGCGCCACCAGGTCGCCGACCTGCGCGCCGCGCTCGACCGGCTTCCAGGTCCGGCGCTGCAGGCGCAGGTTCTCGATCATCTGGTCGATGTCGGCGTCGGTCACCTCGGCGGTATGGCGCACCACCGACAGCTTGCTCACGTCGATATCGCCGAACTCCGGCACGACCTCGAAGGTGGCGACGAAATCGAAGTCGCTCTCGCCCTGGTCGATCCGCGGGTTGCCCGCCAGGCGCAGCGAGTGCTCGCGCACCGCCGAATCGAAGGTTTCACGCAGCAGGCCTTCCATCGCCTCGGCGCGCACCTGCTGACCGAAGCGCTGCTCGATGACCTTGGGCGGCACCTTGCCGGGGCGGAACCCCTTGATGCGGGTGGTCCGCGCCAGTTCGCGCAGGCGGCCACCGACGTGCGTCTCCAGGCGCTCCTGCGGCAGGGTGAAGGTCAGGCGGCGTTCCAGATTGCCGGTGGATTCGATCGATGCTTGCATGTTGACTCCTGCCACCGACAGCGCACGGCGTCGGCACGAGATGGAAATGCGGGTTGACGGATGGCGAGAAGACCGCCGAGCCTTGTAGTTTCGCCGATAACGGCGGCCGCTGCCAGCGGGGGCGTGCGCTAGGGCGCCCAGCGGGCCGGATCGACGCGGACTGATGGTGACGACAGCAGCCGGACCACACACGGCCGCGCTGCATTGGTGCGAAAGGGGGGACTCGAACCCCCACGCCTTGCGGCGTCAGAACCTAAATCTGGTGCGTCTACCAATTCCGCCACTTTCGCAATGCTGCGTCCACCCGGACATTGTTGCAGGGATGGGCGCAAAGAAAAAGCCGGGCGTCGCGCCAGGGAGAAAGCGCCAAGCAGCCTACGTGACCACCCACCATCGCAGTCGAGTCACCGGGCGCGCGGTCTGCGTGCAGCCTGCCAGCAGAGCAGCGCGGCACGCCTCGGACGAACGTCCCTGGCAAGCAATCAGCGGATTCCCAGACATCCGCATTGGACACGAAGAAAAACAGCCACTCAACTTGCGCTGAGTGGCTGCCTGTCTGGTGGGCCGTCAAGGATTCGAACCTTGGACCTATTGATTAAGAGTCAACTGCTCTACCAACTGAGCTAACGGCCCTGAAACTGGTCGCACATTGTATGTGCGTTTTTGCCTCGTTGCAACACCCGCGATGCGTCGGGTCAAACTTTCCTGCATCTGCCTGTCATCAGTGGGGTGGCTGAGGGGACTCGAACCCCCGACATCTGGAATCACAATCCAGTACTCTAACCAGCTGAGCTACAGCCACCACTGAAAACCTGCTTCCTACCGTACCGCCGATGGCGCGCCCGACAGGACTCGAACCTGTAACCGCCGGCTTAGAAGGCCGGTGCTCTATCCGGTTGAGCTACGGGCGCCCGGACCGAACTTCGCATTCCCACGCCGTCAGGAGCTTCGGAATGGTCGGGGTAGAGGGATTCGAACCCCCGACATCCTGCTCCCAAAGCAGGCGCGCTACCAGACTGCGCTATACCCCGGCGGGACCTTCCAATCCCGAAGGGCTGGAAAGGTCGGCTATTTTGGGAACGAACAGCGCCGCTGTCAATCACCCTGCGTAAATTCGCTCATCCGGTATCCTGAGCGCTGCAACCTCTTCCTCCGCACTCCGGCTCGGAGCGCATCCACTTTCATGGAGAACACATATGCGTAGCGGCAATCCCGCCCTTCGGGAATCCACCTTCCTCGACCTCGGCTCCGGCTCGGTCGTCACCCGGGACGGCCAGGCGATGACGCTCAATGGCACCGTCAACAAGACCGGGCTGTTGCTGCTGATGGCCGTCGTCACCGCGGCCTTCGCCTGGTCGCAGTCGATCGGTGCCGATGGCAATCCGTTGCCGGCGGCTCGGCTGTACATGATCGTCGGCGCGATCGGCGGTCTGGTGGTGGGGCTGGCGACCAGCTTCAAGCCGACCTGGGCGCCGGTCAGCGCGCCGCTGTACGCGTTGGTGGAAGGCCTGTTCCTGGGCTCCATCTCGGCGGTCTACGAGGCGCGCTTCAACGGCATCGTGTTCCAGGCCGTGTTGCTGACCTTCGGCACCCTGTTCGCACTGCTGTTCGCGTATCGCAGCGGCATGATCAAGGCCACCGAAAACTTCAAGTTGGGCGTGGTGGCGGCCACCGGCGGTATCGCACTGGTCTATCTGGCGACCATCGCGCTGGGCATGTTCGGCGTACGCATCCCCTTCATCCACGACTCGGGCCTGATCGGCATCGGCTTCAGCCTGTTCGTGGTGGTGGTGGCGGCGTTGAATCTGGTGCTGGATTTCGATTTTATCGAGAGCGGTGTCGAGCACGGCGCGCCCAAGCACATGGAGTGGTACGGCGCGTTCGGCCTGATGGTGACGCTGGTATGGCTGTACATCGAGTTTCTGCGTCTGCTGTCGAAGCTGCAGTCGCGTAACTGAGAAGCAGGGATTCGGGAATCGGGATTGGGGAATCGCAAGAGCGGCTCCCTGGATCACCCGGATTTCGAGCAAAAGAAAGGGCGCCTGGGCGCCCTTTCTTTTTGTGCGATCAACCAGCGGGCTCAGAGGCGGCTGGCGATGGCCTTGGCAAAGCCCATGGTGTTGCCGGTGCCGCCCAGGTCAGGGGTCAGCGAGTCCTTGGCTTCCAGGGTGGCCACGATGGCCTCGCGCAGGCGTTCGGCGTTCTGCGGCTGGCCGATATGGTCCAGCATTTGCGCCGCGCCCAGCAGCAGCGCGCACGGGTTGGCCTTGCCCTGCCCTGCGATGTCCGGCGCCGAGCCGTGCACGGCTTCGAAGATCGCCGCATCCACACCGATGTTGGCGCCCGGCGCCAGGCCCAGGCCGCCGACCAGACCGGCGCACAGGTCGGAAATGATGTCGCCGAACAGGTTGGTGGTCACGATGATGTCGAACTGCTCCGGACGCATCACCAGCTGCATGCAGGTGTTGTCGACGATCATTTCCTGGAACTCGATGTCCGGGTACTGCGCGGCGACATCGCGGGCGACCTTCAGGAACAGCCCGGAGGTCGACTTGATGATGTTGGCCTTGTGCACCGCGGTGACCTTCTTGCGGCCGGTGGCGCGCGCCAGGTCGAAGGCATAGCGCACGATGCGCTCGGAGCCCTTGCGGGTGATCCGGGTGCCGGAGAATGCGGTCTCGCCATCCTCGGACACGGTCTGGCCTTCGCTCAGATAGGCGCCTTCAGTGTTCTCGCGGACGGTGATCAGGTCCACGCCGTCGGCAAAGCGCGACTTGGTGTTCGGGAACGACTTGGCCGGACGCACATTGGCGTACAGGTCGAACTTGCGACGCATGGCCACGTTGATCGAACTGAAACCCTCGCCGACCGGCGTGGTCAGCGGGCTCTTCAGCGCCACCTTGTTCTTCGTGATCGAAGCCAGGGTGGCCTCGGGCAGCAGATCGCCATGCTTTTCCAGGGCGACCAGGCCAGCGTCGGCGTATTCGTAGGTCAGGCCAGCCTGCAGCGCGTCGAGCACGAACAGCGTGGCATCCATGATCTCCGGGCCGATGCCGTCGCCGCGGATGACCGTGATTGTCTGCGTCATAACGTTGGGTTTCCGAACTTGAAAGGGGGAGCGCCAGCCGGAAGCCCGGCTCAGCGGCGCAAGGAGGTTTCACCGGCAATTATGCCCGATGCCGGTGAAGGCGCCCAAACCGACCTTGGTCTAACGGCAACCATCGAACGACGGCGCGGTGGCCAGAGCGCCGCAGCCGGTGCTCGACATCGGCATGCCCTCGCCCCACAGCCCTATGGTTCCCTCCCGCCGTCCACCCCCGCCCAACCACTGCTCGCCATGTTTTGGTAGCCGCTGCAAGGGCCACAAGCGCCTGGGCGCAACACGCCGCCTCGACTCGGCGGGCAGCACGCGGCGTGCCCGCTTTTACGAATCCCAAATCCCGAATCCCGCACCTCAGCGACGCACTCAGTCGTGCGCGTGTTGTGCCGGTGCCGGCGCGCCACCTTCGAGCTGGTCGAGGAAATCCACGGCGCGGCGCAGATGCGGGATCACGATGGAGCCTCCGACCACCAGGCCGACCGAGAAGGTCTCGAAGAATTCGGCACGGGTCACGCCCGCGTCCTTGCACTGGGCCACGTGGTAGCTGATGCAATCGTCGCAGCGCAACACCATCGAGGCCACCAGGCCGAGCAGCTCCTTGGTCTTCACGTCCAGCGCCCCGGCCTGGTAGGTCTGGGTATCCAGCGCGAAGAAGCGGCGAACCACCTGATTGGGCTCGGCCAGGATGCGCTGATTCATGCGTTGGCGGAACTCGGTGAACTCGCGCAGGCGGTCGGCGCTGCCGTCGTCGGAACCGCTCATGCCTGCCCGCCCGTACTGCCCGCCAGCAGCGGCTCGAGCTTGCCGGCGCGATGCATGGCCATCATGTCGTCGTAGCCACCTACATGCACGTCGCCGACGAAGATCTGCGGCACGCTGGTGCGCCGGGCCAGCGCGACCATCTTTTCGCGCTCGGCCGGGTCCAGGTCGATCCGCACCTCGGTCCAGGTCTGGCCCTTGCTCTTGAGGAAGTTCTTGGCTGCCACGCAGTACGGGCAGATGGCGGTGGAATACAAGGTGATCTGCGGGCCGGCGGCCGCGTCCTGCCCGGCGTGTTCTTGGCTCACGGGAAACTCCGTGGTTGGTCTGAGGTCTGACACATGGTAACGGGCGACTGGAATTTCCAGGTCGTCACCGCAACACTGTGGAACGGGACGATCGACGAGCACGGTGGGTGCCGGCCGGAAGCCGGCGTTGCCGTCGGGGACGCCTTCGCCGCCGGGCGGCGCCCTTCACCGCCGATTCACGCCATTACGCCGTGCCGACCGCATGCTCGGCGCATCACCTGGGAGTTTCACTTGCGCCTGCTTCCACTCGCCACCGCCCTCACCCTGGCCATCGCCATGGGTGTGGCACCTGCGCAGGAAAACCGCCTGCCCGACATCGGCTCGTCGGCCGGCGAACTGCTGACGCCGGCGCGTCAGGCCGAGTACGGCAGGATGATGCTGGCCGAGTTGCGCAACTACGACTATGTGCTGGACGACCCGCTGATCGGCGACTGGCTGCAGAGCATGGGCACCCGCCTGGGTGCCAACAGCGATCAACCGCAACAGCCGTTCACCTTCTTCATGCTGCGCGACCGCCAGATCAATGCGTTCGCCACGCTGGGCGGCTACATCGCGGTCAATGCGGGCCTGGTCCTCACCGCCGAACGCGAAGACGAAGTCGCCGCGGTGCTGTCGCACGAAATCGCCCACGTGACCCAGCAACACGTGCTGCGCGGGGTCGAACGCGCACAACGCGACCAGATCCCGATCCTGCTGGGCATGCTGGCAGCGGTGGTGGCTGCGCAGCAGGCGGGCGGCAACTCCCGCGGCGATGCCACGATGGCCACGATCACCAGCGCGATGGGGCTGATGCAGCAGCGCCAGATCGACTTTACGCGCTCCAACGAATCCGAGGCCGATCGGCTGGGCATCCGCACGCTGGAGCGCAGCGGCTACGACGTGGATGCAATGGCGGGATTCTTCGAACGCATGTCGGTGGCGATGCGCGCCAACGAGGGCGGCTACAGCGCGCCGGACTTCCTGCAGACCCACCCGGTCACCACCACCCGCATCAGCGAGGCCAAGGCGCGCGCCGAGCAGATGAAGAAGAACACCGTGGTGCTGACCACCTCGGTGCCGGGTGGGACGCGGCAGGAGCGGGTGGATCCGGCCGATCCCTCGCTGTCGGAGCCACTGAGTCGCAACGGCAATGCATTGCTGCCGTACGCGCTGCGATTGCCGGTGGACGCGCTCGGCCGTGGCGGCGATCAGCAGGGGTTCAACTGGGCCAAGGAGCGCCTGCGCGTGCTCAGCGCAAGCACGCCGGATGCGGCGATCCGCGAATACGAGAACCTGCGCCGCAGCGCCAAGCAGGGCCTGACCGATGCGCAGCGCTATGGACTGGCACTGGCCCGCCTGCGCAACAGCGGCGGGCGCCCGAGCGAGCCGGTGGCCGAACTCACCGATCTGCTGGACACCCATCCGGACAATCTGTGGCTGGCGCTGGGCCTTAGCGAAGCGCAGGCCCGTGTCGGCCAGCGCGATGTCGCCAATGCGCGTTTCGACGCCCTGCTCAAGCGTTTGCCGAACAACCGCGCGGTGGCACTGACCTATGCGGGGGCGCTCAACGCGCAGGCGAACAAGGACGCTGGCCAGCGCGCGCGCCAGGTGCTCGAACCGTTGCTGCACCGCAGTGGCGATGATCCTTTGCTGCAGCAGACCTACGCACGCGCCTGCGAGCTGGCCGGGGACCATCTGCGCGCCAGCGAGGCCTACGCCGAGTCGGCCTATCTGAATGGCCGCCCGGAACAGGCCCTGATCCAGCTCGAAGCACTCAAGAAGAAGGAGCTGGACTATGTGACACGGGCGCGCGTGGATGCGCGCATCGCCTCGATCACACCGACCGTGCTGGAACTGCGCCGCCAGGGCATCCGCGATCCGGATCTGTCGAGGCAGTGACGGTTGGCGGGAGTCGGGAATCGGACGACGGCGTGCCGGGCGAAGCGCTGGATCCTGGCGCCACCTCCAGTTCAGTCCGCCTGCTGGAGCCGCGCGCCGTCGAGGGGTCTCGCTGGCCATGTCACATGAAAGTCACAAAACCGTAGTCTACTGGCGACCACCCAAGCCAGACGGTAAGCCCCGCGTGCAGAAACGCATTCTGATCGTCGATGACGAACCCGCGATCCGCGACATGGTGGCGTTCGCGCTGCGCAAGGGCGAGTTCGAGCCCATCCACGCCGGCGACGCCCGCGAAGCGCAGACCGCCATCGCCGACCGCGTGCCCGACCTGATCCTGCTGGACTGGATGCTGCCCGGCACCAGCGGCCTGGACCTGGCGCGGCGCTGGCGCAAGGAACAACTGACGCGCGAGATTCCGATCATCATGCTCACCGCACGCGGCGAGGAAAACGACCGCGTCGGCGGGCTGGAAGCCGGAGTCGACGATTACGTGGTCAAGCCGTTCTCGGCGCGCGAACTGCTGGCACGCATCCGCGCGGTGATGCGGCGCACCCGCGAGGACGACGAGGACGGCAGCGTGGCGGTCGGCCGCCTGCGCATCGACGGCGCCGCGCACCGGGTGTTCGCCGGCGATGCGCCGGTGCCGATCGGCCCGACCGAATACCGCCTGCTGCATTTCTTCATGACCCACCCCGAGCGCGTGTATACGCGCACCCAGCTGCTGGATCATGTCTGGGGCGGCAGCGTGTATGTGGAAGAGCGCACCATCGACGTGCATATCCGTCGCCTGCGCAAGACGCTGGAACCGTTCGGCCTGGAAAACATGGTGCAGACCGTGCGTGGCTCGGGCTATCGTTTTTCTTCGGCGACCTGAGCGTTGCCGTCCAGCCGCCCGGCCGCTGCATGGCCGGGCAGCCTGTCCACCTGACGCTGCATGATCACGCCTGCCATGCCCCAACATATCCGTTCCGCCTGGCTCAAGACGCTCGGCACCCTTGCGCTGTTGCTCGGCGCTGCCGTCGTGGTGGGCGTGCTGATCGAGCATGTATGGATGGCGCTGACGCTCACCGCGCTGGGCGTGCTGGGCTGGCATTACTGGCGGCTTCGCCAGGTGCTGCGCCGGCTCACCGCACGCCAGCGCGCCGAGCCTGCCGCGGGTGTCGGTGCCTGGAACGAACTGGACCGTTTGTTGTATCGCAGCCAGGCCGAAATGCGCGGGCGCAAGCGCCGCCTGATCGAGATGCTGCGTACCTACCGGGCCGCTGCGCAGGCGTTGCCGGATGCGGTGGTGGTGGTGGACCGCAACAATCAGCGCGTGCAGTGGTTCAACAAGGCGGCCGGCGGCCTGCTCGGCCTGCATCATCCTGGCGACATGGGCGTCTCCGTGGTGGAGCGCCTGCAGCCGTTGCCGTTGGCCCACTGGCTGGCAGCCGGGCGCAATGCCGAGCCGATGCTGGATGCGGCCTCGCCGGTGGACCCGGACCTGCGCCTGAACCTGCGGCTGATCCCGTATTCGGATGAGTATTGGCTGCTGGTGGCGCGCGATGTCAGCAAGCTGCTGCGCCTGGAGCAGGTGCGCCGCGACTTCGTGGCCAATGTCTCGCACGAGCTGCGCACGCCGTTGACGGTGGTGCATGGCTACCTGGACATGCTCGATCCCGAGGATTTCCCCGATTCGGGGCCGATGCTGGCAGAGATGCGCAAACAGTCGCAGCGCATGGCGCAACTGGTGGAAGACCTGCTGACCCTGTCGCGCCTGGAGTCGCAGGAGGAGCTCGGCGAGGAGCACGTGGCGATGACGCCGATGCTGTCCACCCTGCGCCGGGAGGCCGAGGCGCACAGCCAGGGCCGGCACACGATCGAGGTGATGGACGAGGCCGGCGTGGACTTGCTCGGCTCCAACAAGGAATTGCACAGCGCCTTCTCCAACCTGGTGACCAACGCGGTGCGCTATACGCCCGGCGGCGGCACGGTCACGATCCGCTTCCTGCGCGAAGGCGACGGTGCGGCCCTGGCGGTGCGCGACACCGGCTACGGCATTCCCGCCTCGCATCTGCCGCGCATCACCGAACGCTTCTACCGGGTCTCCAGCAGCCGCTCGCGCGAAAGCGGCGGCACCGGGCTGGGATTGTCGATCGTCAAGCACATCCTCGGTCTGCATCAGGCGCGGCTGGAGATCGAAAGCGAGGTGGGACGCGGCAGCGAATTTTCGTGCCATTTCGTGGCTGCACGCATCGTGCAGCGCGAGCCATCCCTGCCGCTGTCACGCTCGGCGTGATATGTAGGGAGCGCAGGCCGCCGACGCGGCGCGATGCACCGGCACCTCCCGTGCGGCGGTGCCTGCGCCGCCGCATGCCCGCCGCGATCACGCTCACCATTTCGTCCTGACGACCGACCCATGGGCCACGCCAAAGAACTGCACGACGCTCCACCCGGCGACGACATCGTCACCGATCCATTGCGCGACCCGTCGCTGTACATCAACCGGGAGCTGTCGCAGCTGGATTTCAATTTCCGGGTGCTGGCGCAGGCGCTGGACGAGCAGGTACCGCTGCTGGAGCGGCTGCGCTTCCTGTGCATTTCCTGCACCAACCTGGACGAGTTCTTCGAGATCCGCGCAGCCACCGTGCGGCATGCGCAGGAATTCGGCCTGCCGCCCGCGCCCGACGGCCTGAGCCCCACCGCCATCCTCAATGCCGTGCACGACCGCGCGGCCAAGCTGGTGGAACAGCAGTACCACGCCTGGAACGAGGTGCTGCGCCCGGCGATGGAAGAGGCCGGGGTGGCCGTACTCAGCCGCACCGCCTGGACCGCGCGGCAGAAACGCTGGCTGCGCGCCTACTTCCGCAACGAGATCATGCCGGTGCTCTCGCCGCTGGGGCTGGATCCGGCGCACCCGTTCCCGAAGATCCTCAACAAGACCTTGAACATCGTGGTGGTGCTGGAGGGTCAGGATGCGTTCGGACGCGCCGGCCACCTGGCCATCGTGCGCGCACCGCGCTCGCTGCCGCGCATCATCCAGCTGCCGGCCAGCCTGTCGCCGGACGGCGCGCAGAGCTTCGTGTTCCTGTCCTCGGTGCTGTCCGAGTTCGTGGACGAGCTGTTCCCCGGCATGCAGGTCAAGGGCTCGTATCAGTTCCGCGTCACCCGCAACTCGGAGCTGGTGGTGGACGAGGAAGAGGTGGAGAACCTCGCCCTCGCCTTGCGCGACGAGCTGGTCACGCGCGGCTACCGGCCGGCGGTGCGCCTGGAGATCGCGCATGACTGCCCGGCGCCGATCATGCGCACCCTGCTGCAGAACTTCGGCCTGAACGAGAACGCGGTGTATCGCATCGTGGGCCCGGTCAATCTGAGCCGTGTCACCCAGGTCTACGACATGGTGCAGCGCCCCGAACTGAAGTACCCCTCGTTCAACCCGCGCACCTTGCGCGACAGCGAGGGCATCTTCGAGATCGTCGGCAAGGGCGACGTGCTGCTGCACCACCCCTTCGAT
The DNA here is from genome assembly GCF_020783795.1 of Xanthomonas sp. NCPPB 1067. Classification (NCBI taxonomy): domain Bacteria; kingdom Pseudomonadati; phylum Pseudomonadota; class Gammaproteobacteria; order Lysobacterales; family Lysobacteraceae; genus Xanthomonas; species Xanthomonas sp. NCPPB 1067. The sequence goes on along the minus strand of NZ_JAJGQG010000007.1, from coordinate 62,416 downwards.
GCGTTCACCGCGGTGCTGGACGTGATCCGCCAGGCCGCAGTCGACCCGAACGTGCTGGCGATCAAGCAGACGCTGTACCGCACCGGCAAGGACTCATTGATCGTCGATGCGCTGGTGCTGGCCGCGCGCAACGGCAAGGACGTCACCGTCGTGGTGGAGCTGCGTGCACGCTTCGACGAGGAAGCCAACCTCGGCCTGGCCGACAAGTTGCAGGAAGCCGGCGTGCAGGTGGTGTACGGCGTGGTCGGCTACAAGACCCACGCCAAGATGCTGCTGATCGTGCGCCGCGAGGGACGCAAGCTCAAACGCTACGTGCACCTGGGCACCGGCAACTACCACAGCGGCACCGCGCGTCTGTATACCGACATCAGCCTGATCACCGCCGATGCGGAGATCGGCAACGACGTGCACATGCTGTTCCAGCAGTTGTCCGGGCTGGCCCCACGCATGAAGCTCGATCAACTGCTGCAATCGCCCTTCACCCTGCATGCGGGTGTACTCAAACGCATCGAACGCGAAACCCGGCTGGCCCGCAACGGTCGCCCCGGCCGCATCATCGCCAAGATGAATGCCCTCAACGAACCGCAGGTGGTGCGTGCCCTGTATGCCGCATCGCAGGCCGGCGTACAGATCGATTTGATCATCCGCGGTGCCTGCACGCTGCGCCCGGGCGTACCGGGGGTGTCCGACAATATCCGCGTGCGCTCGATCGTGGGCCGCTTTCTGGAGCACAGCCGCGTGTACTGGTTCGGCAACGACGGTGCCGCCGAGCTGTATTGCGCCAGCGCCGACTGGCTGGAGCGCAACCTGTTGCGCCGGGTGGAGACCTGCTTCCCGATCCTTGAGCCGGACCTGGCCCGGCGTGTGTATCGGGAAGTATTGCAGAACTACCTGGACGACAATGTCAGCGCCTGGGAGCTGGACGCCGAAGGCGTGTATCACAAGCGTACGCCTGCACCGGGAGAACCGGCCCATTCGGCGCAGATGACCCTGCTCGATCGGATCTGAGAACGCCACGGCCGTGGCCTCTCACGTGGCCACCGGCCCATCGGCTACCATGCGGCCATGCCAATGCCCTCCCCCACGACTCCGCCCCTGCGTGATGGCGATTTTCTTGCCGCCATCGATCTAGGCTCCAACAGTTTCCACATGGTCATCGCGCGCTATCTGATGGGACAGTTGCGCGTGGTCGATCGCCTGCGCGAAACCGTGCGCATGGCCGATGGCCTGGATGGCAAGGGCGGCCTGTCCAACGAGGCGCGGCAACGTGCACTGGAATGCCTGGCGCGTTTCGGGCAGCGCATCCGCGACGTGCCTTCGCTGCGTGTGCGTGCGCTGGCGACCAATACGGTGCGCCAGCTGCGTTCGCCGCAGACCTTCCTGATGCCGGCGGAAACCGCACTGGGACATGCGATCGAAGTGGTCAGCGGCCGCGAGGAGGCGCGCCTGATCTATCTCGGCGTCGCCCATGCCCAACCGCCCAAGAACGATCAGCGCCGGCTGGTGATCGACATCGGTGGCGGCTCCACCGAGTTCATCATCGGCCAGGGGTTCCAGACCCTGGAACGCGAGAGCCTGCAGGCCGGTTGCATCGCCAGTACCCGGCGGTTCTTCCCGGGCGGAAAACTGTCCAAGAAGAAATGGAAGGACGCGCTGACCGAGATCGGCGCCGAATTCCAGCAGTTCGCTGGCCAGTACAAGGCGCTGGGCTGGCACGAAGCGATCGGTTCGTCCGGGACCCACAAGGCCATCGGCGAGATCTGCGCCGCGATGAAGCTCACCAAGGGCGCGATCACTGCGCAGGCGTTGCCGGCATTGCGCGAAGAGTTGCTCAAGGCCAAGCGCATCGAAGACATCCAGCTGCCCGGCTTGGCCGCCGAGCGCCGGCCGATCATCGCCGGCGGAATCCTGGTGCTGGAGGCGGCTTTCCAGGCACTGGGGCTGGAGAAGCTGATGGTCAGCAAGGCCGCAATGCGCGAAGGCATCCTCTACGACATGCTTGGCCGCGGCGGCCAGAACGACCCGCGCGACAGCTCGGTGACCTCGCTGGTGCAACGCTACGGCATCGACGAGGCGCAGGCGCAGCGCGTGGAGGCCACCGCGTGCCGCCTGTTCGACCAGGTCTGCGACGCCTGGCAACTGGATGGCGACGATGCACAGGTGTTGCGCCAGGCCGCGCGTCTGCACGAGCTCGGGCTGATGATCGCCCACAGCCAATACCATGTCCACGGCAGCTACATCCTGGAGCATTCGGACATCGCCGGTTTCTCGCGGCAGGAGCAGCAGGTACTGGCGGCGCTGGTGCGCACGCATCGGCGCAACGTGCCCAAGACCGCCTTCGATGCCCTGCCCGATCGCCTGCTGCTGCCGACCCGCCGCAAGGCCGCGCTGCTGCGGCTGGCGGTACTGTTGCATCGCGCACACGAGGCAGACCCGATCCCGACCCTCGAACTCACTGCCGAGGACGCGCGGCTGTCGTTGATCCTGTCGCAGAGCTGGATCGATTCGCGCCCCCTGCTGCGCGCCGACCTGATCGGCGAAGTCGAAGGCATGGCCGGGCTGGGCATCACGTTCAAACCGTTCGTGACCTGAGGCCTGCGGCCTCAGGCGGGATTTGGGAGTGGGGATTCGGGATTCGTCGAGCATGGGGCTCTGATGTCTTTACCTGAAAGCCAGCGGTCGCGCTAAACGCTGGCAATGCACCGCTTTTGCGAATCCCCAATCCCGAATTCCCAATCCCGTCGCGCTTGTCACCGCCGCGTCTTGTCGGCGCAACATGCCTGCCATCGCCCTTCCGGACACTTGCGAAAACGGGAGAACGGGCATGCGCTACGCGATCGTCACCGAAACCTATCCCCCCGAAGTGAACGGCGTTGCGCTGACCGTGCATGGTCTGGAAACCGGGCTGCGCGCACGCGGGCACCAGGTGGACCTGGTGCGCCCACGCCAGCACACAGACGCCGATCCCCCACACACCTTGCTGGTCCGGGGCGCGGCGGTGCCGCGCTATCCCGGGCTGAAGTTCGGGCTACCGGCCACCCAGCGGCTGATCCGGCATTGGCAAGCCACGCAGCCGGATGCGCTTTATATCGCCACCGAAGGCCCGCTGGGCTGGTCGGCGATGCGCGCGGCGCGACGGCTGGGCATTCCGGTGGCCAGCGGCTTCCATACCCGCTTCGACGAATACCTGCCCGATTACGGCGCCGCCTGGCTGCAAGGCACTGCGCTGCGCTGGATGCGGCACTTCCACAACCAGGCCGACGTGACCCTGGTGCCGACGCGCGAACTGCTGCAGACACTGCGCGAGGACGGTTTCCACCGCGTGCAGCTGCTGGCACGTGCAGTCGATGGCCAGCAGTTCGACCCGGGCCACCGCGACCCGGCATTGCGCGCGCAATGGGGCATCGAAGGCGAGGGCTTCGCCGCGATCCATGTCGGGCGAATCGCCAACGAAAAGAACCTGCCGTTGGCCGTGCATGCATTCCGCAAGCTGCAGCAGGTTCGCCCGAAAGCGCGCTTCGTCTGGGTGGGCGATGGCCCGGCGCGCGAAAAGATCGCATATGAAAATCCGGACTTCATCTTCTGCGGGGTTCAGCGCGGCGACGCCCTGGCGCGCCACTTCGCCAGCGGCGATCTGTTCCTGTTTCCCAGCCGCAGCGAAACCTTCGGCAATGTGACCCTGGAAGCCATGGCCAGCGGCGTGGCGACGGTGGCTTTCGATTACGGCGCCGCGCGCGAGTACCTGCGCAACGGCCAGACCGGTGCGGCGGTGGACACCGATACGGCCTTCGTCCAGGCCGCCGTCGCGCTCACCCAGGACGATGCGCTGCGCCAGCGCCTGGGTACGGCCGCCGCGCAGGCGATGAAGAAGCTGCACCCGGACAATGTGGTGTCAGACCTCGAAGCCTTGTTGCTGGGCATCACCGCTGCACGGGGGCGCTATGTCGTCGACGCGGCTTGAGGTCTTGCGCGGCCACGAAGCGCGCTGGTGCCGGCGTGCCAACCACTGGTGCCGCCGGCACCCGGTGCGGCGCGCGTTCGCCACCGTCAGTCGCCTGGGCGACGGGGTGTTCTGGTACGCATTGATGGGATTGCTGGTGCTGTTCGACGGCATGGACGGCGTGCGCGCATCCGCGCATATGGCCGCGACCGGCGTGCTGGCATTGACGCTCTACAAGGGGCTCAAGCGCTGGACCCGACGCCCGCGCCCGTACGCGGCCGATGTGCGCATCCGTGCCTGGGTGGCGCCGCTGGACGAGTTCAGCTTCCCCTCCGGCCACACCTTGCACGCGGTGTCCTTCAGCATCGTGGCGCTGGCCTATTATCCCGGGCTGGCCCCGCTGCTGGTGCCGTTCTCCGCTGGCGTGGCGCTGTCGCGCGTCGTGCTGGGCCTGCACTACCCCAGCGATGTCCTCGCCGCCACGGCGATCGGCACCCTGTTGGCCAGCCTGTCGCTGTGGGGACTGCCGGCGGTGTTGGGATAAGCGATGGCGGTTTGCCGGAAGAAAGTGCTTCGCGAAGGCGGATGAGGGTGCGCCCCTGAGCATCCGATCGCGAACACCGACGCAGACGCAAGAACCGTTCTCACACCGAGCGTGCCGCTCCAGCGCTGGTTCGAAACCAGAATCCCCAATCCCCAATCCCCAATCCCCAATCCCGAACCACCGAGTCCCGTCCCGCGCTCCCGCCGTACAATGGGGCGATGACGACCCTGTTCATTTCCGACCTGCATCTGGATCCGGTCCGACCGGAGATCACCGAGCTGTTCATGGATTTTCTGCGCACGCAGGTTCCCGGCAGCGATGCGCTGTACATCCTAGGCGATCTGTTCGAAGCCTGGATCGGTGACGACACCCCGTCCACGGCCGCCGATGCGGTCGCCACGGCATTGCACGGCGTCGCCGACGCCGGCGTGCCGGTGTTCTTCATGCCGGGCAATCGCGATTTCCTGCTCGGCGAGCACTACGCGCAGCGCGCAGGCTTCCGTATCCTGCCCGACCCCACGGTGGTCGATCTGTACGGACACACCACCCTGCTGATGCATGGCGACCTGCTCTGCACCGACGACACCGCCTATCAGGCATTCCGCGCGCAAACGCGTGATCCGGTGTTCCAGGCGCAGTTCCTGTCCCAGCCGCTGGCTGCGCGGGTCGCGTTCGCGCAACAGGCGCGCGCCGCCAGCCAAGCCCGTTACGCCGAACTCAAGCAGGGCGACCAGGCGCAGCTGGAAACCGTCACCGACGTCTCGCCGACGGAAGTGGACACCACCTTCGTGCGTTATGGCGTGGATCGCATGATCCATGGGCACACCCACCGCCCTGCCATCCACACCGTGCACGCCGCCGATCGCATCTGTACCCGCATCGTGCTGGGCGACTGGTACACGCAAGGCTCGGTGCTGCGGGTGGATGCCGATGGCGTATCGCTGGAGCAGCTGGCGTTGTGAAGCGACCGGCGCGCCTGCACGGCGCGTCGCCGACGACACGGTTGCCGGGGCCAGCCGGCACCGGGCAGCACGCAGGCCACTCCTGCGCCCTGCGCGAAGCCGCGCGGGCTCGCCGCACCGGCTACTGCTGGCCTTGCGAGCGCTTTGCGTAATCGACGAAATCCGCGTTGACCACGTCGTACCACAGCACCTCGCCGTTAGCGTTTACGCGAAAGCGGTCGCGCACCGGGCTGGTCTGCGGATCGCCCGGGCAACCGTTGCCATGCCGTTCGCGGACCGCGAATTCAAAGCTCTGCGGCACCGGCGCATCGCCTGGTTCGGAAACGATGCTGATGCAATTGTCCGGATACGCCTGGTCGCTCTGCAGACGCGCCTCGAGTGCGTGCAGCGCACGTGCCCTGGCATCGTCGGCAGTGCCCGCCGCAGGCGCGGTGACGGCAGGCTTGGGGGGCGTGACGGCAGGCTCGGCCGGCTGCTGCCTGCAGCCGACCATGACCAATACCGCCAGACAGACCAACGCATGACGCAGCAACAGGGACATGGACGCTCCGCTGGACAGGACGGGGCCGGCATCTGCCGGCGGCAGGCCTAGTCTGCGCGATCGCTGCCGCTGCGGATAGCGTGGCCCGACACCTGCCGGTGCCGGGCCGGAACGGTTCAAGCAGACACTTAGAGCAGCAAACAGAACGTAGCGAGCGGTCGTCAGGTGGGTGTGGACGGCGCGGAGGAACCGGAGTGTAAGAGCGGTACATGCCGATTCCGAGCACCGGCCGCGCCCGCCTGGCGGGGACGCAGTCGTTTTGTTAGCCGCTCTCAGCGGAAGCCGGCGATCGTGGCCTTGGTGTTGACCAGCACGCGTTGATTATCGGCGGTGCTGGCGTTGCCCATCGGGACGCCATTGTAGCTGATGTTGGGATTGGACCAGTAATTCAAGCGCGGGCAATTACTCGAGCAGTTGTAGGCCATGATGGTGCGCCAGCTGTTGCCATAGCGATAGCCGTGGCCGTACGGATACGGCGAGGTGCTCGGGTCGCTGGCGGCATCGTGGCGTGCGCTCTGCAGATGGCCGATTTCATGCGCGAAGCTGTAATAGCCGGTGGCGCAATCCCAGTACACCGAGGCGAACGCGCTTGCCGCGGTCGAGCCGATGCCCGATGCCAGGCCGCAGTAGCTGCTGTTGTCCAGCACGATCACGCCCACATCGGCGGCGTAGGTATTGCGGCTGGTGTGGATGCTGTCCATGTAGCCATCGTTGGTCACGCGGAAGCGCTGCAGGTCGGTGCTGAAGTTGCCGGTCTCGGTGTAGTTGGCGGTTTCGTAACGTGCCAACTGCAGGGTGATGCCGACATTGCTGTTGATGTAGCTCTGATTGGCTTCGGCCACCGCCAGTTGCACCAGCGACTGCATGTTGCCGCCGTAGGCGGTCACCGCCTTGTTGGTGGCCACGACCAGGACGCGGATGGTGGCCGGGCTGCCGGATGAGGCGGCCGCGGTGGTGACGCGTCCGTCGCCGGGCATGTCGAACCTGGGCAACAGGCTGTATTCGGCCGGATGCTCCTGCGGCATGCGCCGCTCGTCGACCTGCACCAGCACATGGCGGCCATCGGCCAACGGACGCAGGCGATACAGCTTGCCGGCATGGCGAATGGTGCCGGTCACGGTGTCGCCGCTGCGCACCAGGATGGCCGAGTTCAACGGGTCCACGCCGGACAGGGTGCGCGCGCGGGTGCCGGCACGTGGGCCGAGATTGCCGTACCACACGCTGTCCCCGCCCTCCAATGCGTCCACCTTGGCCTGGGTGGCGGTCACGGTCTGACCATCGAGCTGCAGTTCCAGCAGCTTTTCGCCGGCGGTCACCGCCGCGGCATCGAGCTGCACCACTTGCGCGGTGGTGGTGGACGGTGCGCTCAGCAGGCGTTGCAGCGAGGGCTCGGTGGTGGCGGCGGCGCTGCGGCTGAGCGCCGGGCCGGTTTGATACAGCGGCTTGCCGGCAGCGGCAGCCGAACCGGCCAGACACATCGCGATCAGACCAACCGTGGTGCACATCGACTTCGACTTCATCGTCTTTCTCTCCTAAGACATGGAAGTTACGGATGTGAAACACCGGGCCCCTGTCCCCGGATCGTCATTAGGGCGCCGGTGAATACACCGATTGCAAGTAGTTACAAAGGAAAATTACATTTCTGTGATGGTTTGCGGGCGCTGATGCGATTTCGGCGGCGACAAGGCAGGAACCAGCGCACACTCCGGCCCGGGCCGCTGGAACGCCGGCACTGCGTCCACGTCTGGCCCGCCGCTCCACCACCATGCGCGGCCGGCGATCATCGAATGCTTCGTGCGATCCGGTTCGGGCGCCCCGTCACGAACGAAGGTGGCCAGCAGCCGACGACGCAGCCGTCTCCCACGGGGGCTGCGAGAGACTGCGCCAGCCTAGCCGGCCTGCTCCACCAGGCTCGCCAGTTCATCCTCGTCGAAGCCGGCGAGCAGCCTGGCCTCGATGTTGAACGGCCCGTGCAGATAGCCACCGGCGTACTCGCGCAGCAGTGTCTTGAAGCGCGCGCGCGGTTCGATGCCGGCCCGCTCGCAGTACCAGCGATACCAGCGCGAGCCGGCGGCCACGTGGGCGACCTCCTCGCGCAGGATGGTCTCCAACACCTCCGCAGTGGCGACATCGCCCAGCGAGCGCAGTTTGACGATCATCGCCGGCGTCACATCCAGCCCACGCGCCTCCAGCACCCGCGGCACCAGCGCCATGCGTGCCAGGCCGTCGTGCGCGGTCTTTTCGCACATCTCCCAGAGGCCGTTATGCGCGGCGAAGTCACCGTAGTCGCGGTCGTGCGCGTGCAGGCGCGCACGCAGCAACATGAAATGACGCGATTCGTCGTCGGCGACCGCCACCCAATCGGCGTAGAACGCGGCCGGCAGGCCGCGAAAGCGATACACCGCATCCCAGGCCAGATCGATGGCATTGAGCTCGATATGCGCGATGGCATGGATGAAGGCGGCGCGTCCTTCCGGCGTCCCCAATCCACGCCGCGGCAACTCGCGCGGATGCACCAGCACCGGCGTCGGCGGCCGGCCCGGCATGCGGATCGGCAACGGCGCCGGGGCGGCAGCATCGATGGTCAACCGTTGCTCGCGAAACGCTGCCGCATGGCGCTGGGTCAGCGCCACCTTCTGCAGCGGATCGGCGGCATCGAGGCAGGCCCGCGCCGCGGCGAACAGATCGGTCGTCATGGCGCCCGCGCCGGCATCGCTGCGCTCCATCCCGGCAGCGATCCTATCCGCCCGGCGAGCAGGATCGCCGGGGCCACGCATCTGCGCAGCTCAGGCGCGGCGACGCTTCTTGGCATCGTCCGAGCGCAACTGCTGGATGCGTTCGAAATAGCTCGGCTCGATACCGGTGATGTACTCGCCGTTGAAGCACGAGGAATCGAACTGCTTGATGTCCGGATTGCCTTCGCGCACCGCCACTTCCAGGTCTTCCAGATCCTGGTAGATCAGCCAGTCGCAGCCCAGGAATTCCTGGATCTCCTGCTCGCTGCGGCCATGTGCGATCAGCTCCTCGGCAGCCGGCATATCGATGCCGTAGATATTGGGAAAGCGCACCGGCGGCGCGGCCGAGGCCAGATACACCTTGCGCGCGCCGGCATCGCGCGCCATCTGCACGATCTGCCGACTGGTGGTACCGCGCACGATGGAATCGTCGACCAGCAACACCACGCGGTTGCGGAATTCCAGGTGGATCGGATTGAGCTTGCGACGCACCGATTTCTGCCGCTCGCCCTGCCCCGGCATGATGAAGGTGCGGCCCACGTAGCGGTTCTTGACGAAGCCCTCGCGGTACTTCACGCCGAGTACGTTGGACATTTCCAGCGCGACATCGCGCGAGGTATCGGGGATCGGAATGATGGTGTCGATGTCGTGGTCCGGGCGCAGGCGCAGGATCTTTTCGCCCAGCTTCAGGCCCATGCGCATGCGCGCCTTGTGCACCGAAATGTTATCGATCATCGAATCGGGACGCGCGAAATACACATACTCGAAAATGCACGGCGCATGATCGGTCGGCGCGGCGCACACTTCCGAGAACAGCTCGCCACGCGCGGTGATCACCAGCGCCTCGCCCGGGCGCACGTCGCGCACGCGCTGATATCCCAGGATGTCCAGCGCGGCCGATTCGGAGGACACGATGTACTCGATGCCTTCGGCATGTTCGCGCTTGCCCAGTACCAGCGGGCGAATGCCGTGCGGGTCGCGGAAGGCCACCAGGCCCAGGCCCAGCACCACGCTGACCACCGCGTAGCCGCCCTTGCAGCGGCGGTGCACGCCGGCCACCGCGCGGATCGCCGCCTCGGGGGTGAGCATGCGTTGCGCATCCAGTTCGTAGGCGAACACGTTCAACAGCACTTCGCTGTCCGAATCGGTATTGATGTTGCGGCGGTCGGCTTCGAACACCTGCTGGCGCAGCGCCTCGGTGTTGATCAGGTTGCCGTTGTGGGCCAGCGCGATCCCGTAGGGCGAGTTGACGTAGAACGGCTGCGCTTCGTCCATGCCTTCCGATCCGGCGGTCGGATAGCGGCAATGCGCGATGCCGACCCGGCCTTCCAGTACGGCCATCTTCTTTTCATCGAAGACATCGCGCACCAGGCCGTTGGCCTTCTGCACGCGCAACCGCGTGCCGTCGGCAGTGGCGATGCCTGCGGCGTCCTGCCCACGATGCTGCAGGACGGTCAGGCCGTCATAAAGCTGCCCGGCGACGTTCTGGTTGCCGACAATACCGACGATGCCACACATGGTGCGCGTTCTCCGCTTCGGCTTGCGCCGTTACTGTGAAGGTGGCCGTGCCTGGCCTTGGGACTCGACCCGAGCCGGATCGCTTTCTCCGCCGCGAACCTGCGCCGGATCGATGTTGGCCGGCATCGCCTGCGCCGGATCGCGTCCGTCGCTGGCGGGCTTGCCGGGTCTGCCGAGCGCACTCTTGATGCTGTCGCCCAGCCCGGACCCCGAAAGCGCCTTGCCCAGGCCCGTATTATCGCCTGCCGAGGGCAACTTCCCCAACTCCGTCGGCAGGTCGCCCAGTTCCATCGACGGCATTTCCATCGACGGCATCCGCCAGGCCGGCAGTTGCGCCCGCATCCATCCCGCGCCGGGCGCCAGTAGCGGCACCAGCGCCGATTGGCGCCAGGACGGCTCGCGCGGCAACGGGGTGAAGCCCATCAGCAGCACCAGCACGCAGGCCAGGAAGCCGCCACGCACCACGCCCAGACCGAACCCGAGCATCCGGTCGGTTCCTCCGAGCCTGACCGCATCCACGCCGGCACGGACCACCATGCCGATCACCGCGACGCTGACCAGCACGCCGACGAACACCATCGCGTAGCCGCCGAACGATTCAGTCGCAGACGGGTGCTTGCCATCGGCCAGCCAGCGCGCGGCCGCGCCGCCGAACTGGAAGGTGGCCCAGCCGGCCAGCAGCCACGACAAGGTGCCCACCACGATCGCGACAAAGCCGCGCAGCAGCCCCAGCAACGCCGAGACCAGGATGATGACGCCCAACACCATGTCGATCATCGGCGAAGTCTCCGCGCGGCGTAGGCGCCGCTTGTGCCACGTGACCAGTTCATCGTTGCCGTCCCCTCCATGGGTTCAAGGCCATCGGAATGCGGGATGGGGCCGGTGTCCGCCGGGCCCCGATCCCCTCGTTGCACCGGCAACCCGCATGCTGCACGGGCGCCATGCCGCTGCCGCGGCTGTTTCAGCCGGCTGGCGACGGCCTGTGGCATCGCTCCCATCTCAAGGATGCGGACGCACCATGCCGGAAATGCCGACCCTGGCCGCCACCTGCGCGCGCAGCTGCTCGGCGTCGCCCCGGTTGGCGACCGGGCCGACGCGCACACGATTGAGCGCGCCCTTGTCGGTACGGACCTGCTCGACAAGCGCACTGAAGCCGGCTGCGCGCACGCGGTCGCGCAGCGCATTGGCATCTTCGGCGCGGCCGAAAGCGCCCAGCTGTACTGCGAATCCGACCCCGCTGGCGGCCGGCGCGGCCGGCGCCGTGGGTACAGGAACCGATGGCTTGGCCGGTTCGGGCCTGGCAGGTTCCGGCGTTGTCGGAGTGGCCTTTGCGACCTCGGGCTTGGCTGGTGCTGGCTTGGGCGCCTCGGCCGGTTTGGGTGCGGCGGCGACCGGCTTGGCCGGCTCCGGCGGCAGGCTTTCGGTCTTGGTGGCCGCAGGCGTGGCAGCGGTAGCAGCGCTGCTGCTCGGCGTGGGTGTGGGTGTGGTCGACGGGGTCGGCGTTGCCACCGGCGGCGGAGCGGTGGCGCTTGCATCCAGGGTCACTACCTGGGCGTTGACGTCGCTGCGCACCTTCACCGCCTGCAGACGGGCCGATTCAGCCTGGGCCTGATCGGCATACGGGCCGACGCGCACGCGCCAGGCCGGGCGGCCGCTGATCTGGGTCTTTTCGCTGAAACCGGGCAACTGCGCCTGCTTGAGCCGGGCGATGACCGCATCGGCATCGGCGCTGGTGGCATAGGCGCCGAAGTTGACCGCGTAGTTGCCGGCCGCCACGTCCGGCGCAGATGGCGTGCTGGACGGCGTGGCCAGATCGGCAGCATCGGGGTTGTCCTGCACCGCCGCCGGGGCGCTGGGGGCGCCGGCCATGCCCAGTGCGCCACCGGCCGGAGCATCGCCCGGGGTCACCAACGGCAGCTCACGGGTTTCGAATTCGCCCTGGCCGGGCGCGGCAGGCGCCTCGAGCGGGACATCGGCCACGCCGCTGGACGGCGCAGGGCCCTTCACCAGCATCGGCAGGAAGATCACGGCAAGCGCCACCAGAACGATGGCGCCAATCAATCGCTGTTTCAGAGCAGTGTCCACAGAAGAGAGCTAAAGGCGGCGTGGCGGGGTGCCGCGGCGATTATAAGGCCGGCGCCCGCCTGCCGACCCTAACCGGCTGAACGAAGTGCGCTCAGCGCCTCGGCGACGGTGTGGAACGAGCCGAACACCAGCACCCGATCGCCGGCCTTGGCTGCGGCCAGCACCGCCTGCAACGCGCCCGCCACATCGGCGTGACACGGCGCGTGGGCGGCGGCAGTGCCGTGCAGTTGCCGCTGCAACGCCTGCGCCGACTGCCCGCGCGTGCCGTCCAGTCCCGTCAGCAGCCAGTGGTCGACCTGCGCTGCCAAGGCCCCCACCACGCCCGGTGCGTCCTTGTCGGCCAGCGCGGCGTAGAGGGCGTAGGTGCTGCCGGCGATCGGCTGCGCGGCCAGTGCCTGGCCCAGCGCGCGCGCGGCCTGCGGGTTGTGCGCCACATCCAGCAGCACCTGCACGCCCGCAACATCGATGCGCTGCAGACGCCCCGCCACGCTTGCCGCGGCGATGCCCTGGGCCCACGCCGCCGCCGGCACCGCCACCGGCAGTGCCTGCAAGGCGGCAATGGCGGCCGCAGCGTTGGCCAGCTGTACCGGCGCCTGCAACGCCGGCATCGGCAGCTCCAGGCTCACCGCCACATCGCGCCAGCGCCAGCGCTGCGCGTCGACGGGCTCGTGAAAATAATCGCTGCCGGCGCGGATCGCATTGGCGCCCAGCAGATAGGCGCGCCGCAGCACGCTGGACGGCGGGTCGATCTCGCCCAGCACCACCGGCTTCCAGCCGCGAATGATGCCGGCCTTCTCCGCCCCGATCGCCTCGCGGTCCTCGCCCAGCCAGTCGGTGTGATCGATATCCACGGTGGTGATCACCGCCACATCCGAATCGACGATATTGACCGCATCCAGCCGCCCGCCCAGGCCGACTTCCAGCACCGCCAACTCCAGCCCGGATCGCTGAAACAGCCACAACGCCGCCAGCGTGCCGAACTCGAAATAGGTCAGCGCGGTGTCGCCGCGCGCCGCCTCGACCGCTGCGAATGCAGCCACCAGCTGCGCATCGCCGGCCTCCTCACCATCGATGCGCACACGCTCGTTGTAGCGCAGCAGATGCGGCGAGGTATAGGCCCCCACCTTCCAGCCGGCGGCGCGCCCGATCGCTTCGATGAAGGCCACCGTCGAGCCCTTGCCATTGGTCCCGCCCGCGACGATGACGTGCTTGGCCGGCGCTTCCAGCTGCAGGCGCGCGGCGACCTCGCGCACGCGCTCCAGTCCCATGGCAATGCTGCTGGGGTGCTGCTGCTCGATGTAGGCGAGCCAGTCGGAGAGCGTGGTGGGCGTGGTCACTGATTTACCTGACGTCATGCGTTGCGGAACACATTATCCCCAATACAACGCAAGGTTGGTCAGGGAAGCCAAGTTTGGCACCGATGGAAGAGACGCGTCACCGGCCAGAAGCAGACTCAAACCGCAGAAAAGACGAAGATTGCGCGCAGCTTGATCCTACCCAGGCGTTGCATTGGCCCACATCAACAAGAAGAAAAAACAGTGCGGCTGCACCACATGCGACAACGAAGGTCAGATCGACCAGGGCATTGGTCGGCGGAAGAAACCTGAAATGGTGGACGATTAGAAAAAACGAGATGTCAGAAAGAGGCAAGCCAGCTGCAGCCTTTCTGTGTGCCACGACAAGTCCATGATGATCCGTCTCCGTCCCGGCCGGCTTGCACTAATGTTGCGGGAACCTATAGCGCCCGGTGCTTGGCCTCACCAAAGAACGGTGTGTGGTGCGCACAGTCGTTGAGGCGGACCACCTCCAGGTGATCGACGTCGCTGCCTTCGAGCAGGTTGAGCGTGGTCGGGGCCTGGCGGAAGCTCCACAGCCTGGACAGTGGCAAGCCCAGGATCTTGCACAGGATCACGCGGTTGACCGCGTCGTGCGCGACCACCAGCAAGGTGTCGTCGGCACCCAGGCCGTCGGCGGCACGCGCCAGGCCGCGCCAGCTGCGATCGAGCACCTGCCGCAGCGATTCGCCGCCGGGCATCAGTACGGTGTCCGGCTCATCGCGCCAGGCGCGCAGGCGTGCTGGATCCTTGTCGTGAATCTCGCTGGCCAGCAGGCCTTCCCACTCGCCGTGGGCGATTTCCTGCAGGTCGGCATCGGTTTGCAGCAGCGAGGCGCGCGCAGCGCCCAGTGCGGCCTTGGCAGTGGCCTGCGCACGCGCCAGGGGCGAGGCGACCGCACGCGCGATCTGCAGCGACTGCAAGCGCTCGCCCAGCGCGCGTGCCTGGCCTTCGCCAACCGGCGACAGCGGAATATCGATCTGGCCCTGATAACGGCCTTCGGCGTTCCACGGCGTCTCGCCGTGACGAGCAAGCAGGATGCGCATGCGCTGAGAGTTCCTTGGGGGAGGGGCCGGCTCGCGGCGGCGAAACCGGACCGCATCATAACCGCTCTCCGCCCCCGCCCCCCGCCGGCTCAGCGCACGCCCAGCTCCTTCAGCAACTGCGGCGCAGGCGCCACCTCGGTCATGATCCAGCGCAGGTAGCGGCTGTCCACGGCGATCATGCGGGTCATGGCCGGGTCGAAGATCCAGTCGCTGCTCACCGATTCCCAGTTGCCGTCGAATGCAAGGCCGACCAGCCTGCCGCGTGCGTCCATCACCGGCGAACCGGAATTGCCGCCGGTGATATCCAGGTCCGACAGGAAATTGACCGGTACCGAGCCCAGGCCTTGGGGCCGGCACCGACTTTGCTGGCGGGTTTCGTCGCGTTGCACCCGCCCTCGATCTGCCAACCGCTGCGCCACGTCATGTAACAGTACCTACGGATTGCAACGCCTCACGCGCGCCCGAGTGCCGGGTCGCTGCGACTGGGCCGGCCGGTCTCCAGATGCCCGGCCAGCCGGCGGCGGAACGCCCCGCCCGGCTGCTCGATCGCCAGGTCGTACCAGTGATCGCTGTCCGCCAGCGGCACGCGGATGCTGAGCCGCTGGGCGGCGGCAAGTTGCAACGGCCGCGGCCTCTTGTCGGCATAGTCCAGCGCACGCAGCTGCAGCGTACATGCCTGCTGCCCGGCATTGCCGATTTCCAGCACCAGCGTATCGCCGTCCTGTCGTGCCTGCACCCACGGTGCAGCGCCCTGCGTGCGCTCCGATGCCAGGTCTCCGGAAAATTCGCGCAGGAAGCCGTTCGGCCCGTGCACGCGCAATGCGTACGTACCGTCATGCACTGCGCCAGATGGCACATCGTCGAGCCGGGTGCCCGGCAGCACGGTGTAGTACCAAGGCCCGCCACTGGCAGCAGCGGTATAGACATTGAACGCAGCGGCCGCGGTGCCGCTGTTGACGAACTGCAGTTGCAGCGCGCCGCCGTCGTGCACGCGCGCATGCACCTGCAAGGCATACGGCAGCGCGCGCGCCGGCCGCTGCCCGGGCTCCTGCCGCGGCATGCTGGCCGTCGCCGGAGGCTGTGGTTGCGGCTTGCCGCGCAGCGCGGCGGTACGCGTGCGGTAGTCGGCGACGGACGGCAGCGCACTCAGCGCCGAATCGTCCGGTGCGCGGAAATCGAACACACTGGTCAGATCGCCGCTGACCGCACGCCGCCATGGACTGATGTTGGGCTCGGCCACGCCGAAGCGACGCTCCAGCAGCCGCAGCACCGAGGTGTGGTCGAAGACCTGCGAGTTGACCCAACCGCCGCGCGTCCACGGCGAAATCACCAGCATCGGCACACGGATACCCAGACCCACCGGCACGCCTTCATAGGCTTCGCCGCGCACGTCAACGTTGCTGCGCCCCATGCGCGCATCCAGCGCCGGCAACGGCGCCGGCACATGATCGAAGAACCCGTCGTTCTCGTCGTAATTGATGATCAATGCGGTCCTGGCCCAGACCTGCGGATTGGAGGTCAACGCATCGATCAGCCGCGATACCAGCGATTCGCCATATGCCGGCGGTGCTTCCGGATGCTCGCAGTAGGCAGTGGGTGGTATCACCCACGCCACTTGCGGCAGACGATCGGCCTGTACATCGGAGGCGATCGCGGCGATCAGATGATCGGCCTGGGTGATGGCCGCGTTGTCCGCCGTGGATCCGGGCACATAGGCACGTGCGCGCCGATAGCGCTCGTCGGCGGGATCGAGCCCGCGGTAGTGCGCAAAATATGCCAGCGAGTTGCAACCGAAGTTGTCGTATTCCTGGTACACGCGCCAGTCGATGCCTGCAGCCTGCAGCCGCTGCGCATAGGTCGTCCAGCCCATCGCCGCGTAGTCGGGCTTGTCGCGCCCCATGTCGGCGGTCCAGTTGCCGTCGTCGGCGTTGCTGACCGCCTGCGCACGCGCGTCGCCCACGCTCAGGCCGCTGGTGCCGGTGAACAGATACATGCGATTGGGATTGGTGGGCCCGTGCATCGAACAGAAATAGCCGTCGCAGATGGTGAAGGCGTCGGCGAGCGCGTGGTAGTACGGGATATCGGCGCGCTGGAAGTGTCCCATCGTCAGCTCGCCCTTGTACGGCACCCAGGCATCGTACTCGGCCCAGCGTACCGGATCCTGCCCGTGTGCGGCTTTCCAGGAGTGATCCAGGCTCTTGATCAGCGGCGCGCAGCTATGTTGCGCATCGAAGGCGAACGGCAGCAGGCGCCGCCCATGCGCGACCGGCTGGCTCCACACCGGGTGCCCGTCGCGCAGTTGCAGGGCACGCGTGTCTCCGAAGCCACGCACACCGCGCAGCGCACCGAAGTAGTGATCGAACGAGCGGTTCTCCTGCATCAGGATCACCACGTGTTCGATGTCGCGCAAGCTGCCGGTGCGTGTATCTGCCGGCAGCGCCAGCGCGTGGCCAATCGACGTCGGCAATGCACCGGCGGCAGTGAGCGCGGCAACGCGCTTGAGGAACTCGCGTCGTGAAGCAGCAGACGTCATACGAAAGCCTTGCCAAGGTCGATGTGCAGCGATGAACGCCTCGCGGCGCACCCACGTATAGCCGCTGCACGCGACAGTTTTGCGACAGCCGCCGTCATCAATGCTTCATGAGTCATTGACACCCTGCGTCGCGAAACGCCGGCATTGCGCCGTGCTTTTGCCCTCTGCCGCGCCGAACAGGATCCCCCATGACTTTCGCTCGCCGTTTCGATCTCACCGCATTGGCGCTCGCCCTGGCAGCGCTGCTCCCCAGCCTGGCGCAGGCCGCCGAAGCTGCCGCTGCACCCGCGCTGCCAGCCGATACGGCAGGCAAGGCCACCGACCTGGACGCGATCAATGTGGTGTCCCAAGGCAGCACGCGCCAGGTACAGCGCATCAGCCGGCAGGACATCGAACAACTGACTCCGGGCAGCAGCGCGTTCAAGGCCGTGGAAAAACTGCCGGGCGTGCAATTCCAGTCGGCCGATCCGTTCGGCACTTACGAGTGGTCCACGCAGGTGACCCTGCATGGCTTCGATCAAAGCCGCCTGGGCTATACGCTCGACGGCATTCCGCTCGGCAACATGAGTTACGGCGTCACCAATGGCCTGCACATCTCGCGCGCCATCATTTCCGAAAATCTCGGCTCGGTGGAAATCGCCCAAGGCGCCGGCGCGCTGGGGACCGCGTCCAACACCAATCTCGGCGGCACCCTGCAG
Organism: Xanthomonas sp. NCPPB 1067; assembly: GCF_020783795.1. Classification (NCBI taxonomy): domain Bacteria; kingdom Pseudomonadati; phylum Pseudomonadota; class Gammaproteobacteria; order Lysobacterales; family Lysobacteraceae; genus Xanthomonas; species Xanthomonas sp. NCPPB 1067. The sequence continues at coordinate 44,480 of NZ_JAJGQG010000007.1, read as the reverse complement.
TTCTACTCCGCCGATCCGCAGACCACACCGGGCGGGCGACTGGTGCAGACGGTGGGCAGCGATGCGACGCGCCGCACCTTCGTGCGCGCCGATACCGGCGATCGCGACGGATTGTCGGCGTACCTGGCTTACGCCAATGCCAGCACCGACAAATGGAAGGGCTACGGAGACCAGGCATCGGAGCAGGCCAATCTCAAGACCGTGTACCAATGGGGCGACGGCAACCGACTGAGCCTGTTTGTGGACACCTCGCGGCGCAAGGAATACGACTACATGGATCTGTCGTTGACCAGCCAGCGCACGCTCGGCTGGGATTACGATTACCTGCAGCCGGACTGGGCCACCGCCGTGCAGATGGCACGCGCCTACCAAGCCACTGGCGCCACCAGTGGCGTGGCCAACGGCTATCCAACCTCGCTGGCCGGCCTGCCCGGCGACTACAGCTGGCTCGATGCCAGTTATTACGCCGGTGGCGGCTTGCGCCGCGACAATCTGGCGGGCCTGTCCGGCACCTTCGTGTTCGGCGGCGCCACCCTGGATGCAGGCGGCTACTACCACGGCAATCGTGGCGAGGGGCAATGGGTGACACCGTACGTCGCCACCTCTGCGCAGGTTCCGCTGTCGATGCGCACCACCGACTACGGGCTGGACCGCTTTGGCGGCACCACCGCCCTCAAGTGGTCATGGGGCAACCACGACCTGGAGGCGGGTCTGTGGGCAGAGAATGCGCGTACATCGCAGGGCCGCAACTACTTCGCGCTGGGCAACCAGGGCTATACCTCGCTTTACAACGTCTACGACGCGCAGACCCCGTTCCGCCGCGACTTCCTGCAGCGCTACACCACACAGACCCGCATGGTCTATCTGCAGGACACCGTGCGCCTGCTCGACGACCGGCTGACGTTCAATTACGGCGCAAAGGTGCTCAGCACCACCACGCGCGCGCAGTCGCTGGTGCCGACCACCGCGCTGGCGCAAGGCCGCATCCGTGCCGAAGACAGCTTTCTGCCGCAGCTCGGCATCAGCTACAAGCTCGACGACCGTCAGGACATCTACGCGTCCTACAGCAAGAACATCGCCGCCTTCGGTTTCACGCCGTTCGCGACCTCGCAGGCCGCGTTCGACCGCAGCCGTGCCACGCTGGAGCCGGAACAATCGCAGACCGTGCAGGCAGGCTATCGCGTGCAGGAGGCGCGTTTCGAGCTTTCGGCAGACGCTTACTTCACCAAATTCTCCAATCGCCTGCTGACCACTTCTCCGTGCACCGCAGTGCAGACCTGCGCGGCGATCCTGAGCAATGTCGGCACGGTGCACAGCGCCGGCGCGGACCTGGCGCTGATGTGGCGCCCGGTCGAAGGCTTGCGCTGGTTGAACTCGCTGTCGTGGAATCGCTCGAGCTATCAGGACGATTACCTCAACAACGGCGTGGTCGCCACCTCGGGCAAGGACGTGGTCGGCATCCCCGCGCTGATGTTCTCCTCAAGTGCCAGCTACCAACTCGGCAACTTGCGTGTGGACCTGGATGGCAAGTACGTCGACAAGCGCTACCTCACCTTCCTCAACGATTCGCAGGTGCCGTCGTACTGGCTGTTCAATGCCGGCGCACGCTACGACTTCGGTCGCCTCGGCGGCGTAGCGGACGTGGCCCTGGCGCTCAACGCGACCAACCTCACCGACAAACGGTACTTCGCCAGCACCGGCACCAATGGCTATGTCGCCTCCGATCCCAATGGCTACAACCAGACCATGGTGGTCGGCGCACCACGCCAGTACTTCATCAGCCTGGACGTGGCGTTTTGAGAGTCTGCAGACGCTCCCCTCATCCGGCGCTGCGCGCCACCTTCTCCCGCGCGCGGGAGAAGGATGAAGCCCGCGGCGCCTCCCATGTCACGCCGCGCTCCCTTCCCCCGCATGCGGGGGAAGGTGCCCGAAGGGCGGATGGGGGTACTGCGCAACCTCGTCGACCGCCCGACGCACGCTCCCTTCCCTCGCATGCGGGGAAAGGTGCCCGAAGGGCGGATGGGGGCGCTGCACAACCTCGCCGACCCACCCGACCCAAGCTCCCTTCCCCCGCGTGCGGGGGAAGGTGCCCGAAGGGCGGATGGGGGCGCGCGTAACCTCGCCAACCCACCCGACCCACGCTCGATCTCCCGCCCGGCTCCCGCCTCCCGGCAGACGCAGACCGACGTCGGCTCCATCCTGCACTGCCGCATGGCGGATGCGGCATCGGGCATATAATTGCCGACTTTATTTTACTAGCAGGCCTCGCCACATGGCGCAGACGATGAAGGCGCTGGTCAAGCGCGACGCGGGAAAGGGTATCTGGATGGAACAGGTGCCGGTCCCCACCCCTGGCCCCAACGAGGTGCTGATCAAGCTGGAAAAGACTGCCATCTGCGGCACGGATCTGCACATCTACCTGTGGGACGAGTGGAGCCAGCGCACCATCAAGCCCGGCCTGACCATCGGCCATGAATTCGTCGGCCGTGTGGCCGAGCTCGGCTCGGCGGTGACCGGCTATCAGGTCGGCCAGCGCGTTTCGGCCGAAGGCCATATCGTCTGCGGGCACTGCCGCAACTGCCGCGGCGGCCGCCCGCACCTGTGCCCCAACACGGTGGGCATTGGCGTCAACGTCAACGGCGCCTTCGCCGAATACATGGTGATGCCGGCATCGAACCTGTGGCCGATCCCCGACCAGATCCCCTCCGAACTGGCGGCGTTCTTCGACCCCTACGGCAACGCCGCGCATTGCGCGCTGGAGTTCGACGTCATCGGCGAAGACGTGCTGATCACCGGTGCCGGTCCGATCGGCATCATTGCCGCCGGCATCTGCAAGCATATCGGCGCGCGCAACGTGGTGGTCACCGACGTCAACGACTTTCGCCTCAAGCTGGCTGCCGACATGGGTGCCACCCGCGTGGTCAATGTGTCCAACACCTCGTTGAAGGACGTGATGAAGGACCTGCACATGGAGGGCTTCGATGTCGGCCTGGAAATGAGCGGCAATCCGCGTGCGTTCAACGACATGCTGGACTGCATGTACCACGGCGGCAAGATCGCCATGCTCGGCATCATGCCGCGCGGCGCCGGCTGCGATTGGGACAAGATCATCTTCAAGGGACTCACCGTGCAGGGCATCTACGGCCGCAAGATGTATGAGACCTGGTACAAGATGACCCAGCTGGTGCTCTCTGGCTTTCCGCTACAGAAGGTGTTGACCCATCAGTTGCCGATCGACGATTTCCAGAAGGGTTTCGACCTGATGGAAGAAGGCAAGGCCGGCAAGGTGGTGCTGAGCTGGAACTGATCGGCCACCGCAGCTGACACGCGAAGGCGCCCAAGGGCGCCTTCTGCTTCTGCGCTTGTCCACGTTGAGCGCTCCGGCCTCGATGGTCTCCGGCTGCACGCGCCGATTCCGACCTGCCTCCATCGAGGCCGACGCCCGCAGTGGACGTCGGTGAAATCATCTCACGGCCAGGCAACCGTCGCGGTCGCCACCAGATGGTTCTGCGAGTTCTGCACACCGAAACCGAATTCGGCCGCCTCGCTGGTGTCGTAATAGCCCACGCTCAGCCCCAGCGGCCCGAAAGTCCTGCCGATGTTCACGCCGAAGTCGTTGTAGTCATGATCCACCTTGCGCAAGGCCGAGGTGTAGATGCTGTGCCCTGCATGCGCGCCAAGGGTGAAGTTGTACGGCAATGCCCAGTTGGCATCCAGCGCGTAGTAATACCCATCGGTCCGCGAGCCATACAGGTCGTTGGTATAGGCAAGCGTCAGGCTATAGGTCTTGAGGAACGTGGTCTTGGTGATCAGCTCGGCGTAGTCGGAGTCGCGCGCGCCCAGGTATTGATAGCGGTTCACCATCACGTCGACGTTCCAACGGCTGCCGAGGTCGGTGTTGTAGCCGACAAAGCCGTCCACTTCCCAGTTCGGATCGCTGGTCGTGTAATTCACATTGGATCCCCAGGTGCCGATGTACAGGCCATGCGGCAGCTTGTAGGTCACCCCGGCCTGGAATGCGGGGCCCTCGTTGGTCTGGGAGATACCGCGGAACAGGTAATCGCTGGTCACCGCAAACGTACCGCTGAGCGGCGATGCTGGCGCCTCTTCTTCCTGAGCCAGCGCCAGCGGCGCAGTGCCGGACAACAACAACGACAGACAGCAGGCGAGCGGGAACGGCTTCATGGGCATCTCCTGGAGCGAGGGCGGTCGGACGGAGTGAAGCGAGGTCAGCACTCCCTTCTTAGTGCAACTTTCATTGCACTGCAACATTCAAGTCGCGTTCGCTTGAACCAGCGCACATCACTTGCCAGCCTGGCTGCCGGACGACTCTCCAGCGTCATCGACCCGGCCCCCGGAATCTTGACAGGCGGCCCTGCTCGGGAAGCACGATAACGGGCGTGCGACACCGTCTGCGGCTCCCGGCCCAGCTCGATGGAATTACTGTGCAGATCCGATTTCGTTGTCCGCGTGATCGGTCCGATCACCGCCCACTCCGACCACTGCGACCTCGACGCGCCGGCCCGCCCCGGGAGTGGCTCAGGCCGGAAACACGCCGTAATGCCGCGCCGCCAGGCGCAGCTGCTGACCAGGCTGGAAGCTGCCCGCCGAGGCGGGCAGCTCGACTTCCACCTCATCGCCTGCCGGTTGCAGCGTCGCGCGCAGCCGCAGTCGCGGCCCGCTGCGCTGCGACCAGGCCACCGTGGCAGGCCAGCCCGCTTCGTCGGGCACCAGATCCTCCGGGCGTACGTAGACCTCGACCGGCCCGGCGGCCAGCGTCGCGTTGGCTGCCGGCAATGCATGACCGGCGACCTGGATCCGCCCTTGCGCCAGCACGCCGGGAATGCGGTTCACCGCGCCCACGAAGGAATACACGAACGGCGAGGCCGGCGTGTCGTAGATCGCCGCGGGCGTGTCGAGTTGTTCGATACGCCCGCGGTTGAGGATGGCGACACGATCGGCCAGCTCCAGCGCCTCTTCCTGGTCGTGGGTCACGAACACCGTGGTCAGACCGGTACGTTCGTGCAGCTCGCGTAGCCAGCGGCGCAGGTCGCGGCGCACCTGTGCGTCCAGTGCACCGAACGGCTCGTCCAGCAACAGCACGCGCGGCTCGATCGCCAGCGCGCGCGCCAGCGCCACGCGCTGCCGCTGCCCGCCCGACAACTGGGTCGGATAGCGCCGCTCCAGCCCCTGCAACTGCACCAGCGCCAGCAATTCCTCCACGCGTGCGCGGATACGCGCCGGCGCCCAGCGTTCGCTCCCGCGTCGCACCCGCAGCCCGAAGGCGACGTTGTCGAACACGTCCATGTGCTTGAACAACGCATAGTGCTGGAACACGAAGCCGACCCGGCGCGACTGCACGCTCATGCGGGTGGCGTCTTCGTCGCCGAACAGCACCCGCCCGCCATCGGCATGCTCCAGTCCGGCCATGATCCGCAGCAAGGTGGTCTTGCCCGAACCGGACGGCCCCAGCAGCGCCAGCAGCTCGCCCTGGCGCACCTCCAGATTGATGTCGTCCAGCGCGGTGAAACTCTCGAACTGTTTGCGCAGGCGTTGGATGCGGATGCCCATGGTCACCTCAGTGGCGGTGGTTGGCGGCCAGCGCATCGCCGTGCCGCCATTCCAGGTACGTCTTCAGCGCCAGCGTGAGCAGCGCGGTCAATGCCAGCAGCGAAGCGCAGGCGAACGCAGCGCTGTAGGCGTATTCGTTGTAGAGGATCTCCACATGCAGTGGCAGCGTATTGGTGCGCCCGCGGATATGCCCGGACACCACCGAGACCGCACCGAACTCGCCCATCGCACGCGCCGCGCACAGCAGCACGCCATACAACAGGCCCCAGCGGATATTGGGCAGCGTCACCCGCCAGAACATCTGCCAGCCATTGGCGCCCAGGCTCAGTGCGGCCAGTTCCTCGTCGCTGCCCTGCTGCTCCATCAGCGGCATCAGCTCGCGCGCGATGAACGGAAAGGTGACGAAGGTGGTCGCCAGCACGATGCCCGGCAGTGCGAACACGATCCGCGGCAACTGGATCAAGGTCTCGCCCAGCAGTGGCAAGTGCACCCGCCAGCCATCCTCGATCAGCGGCCAGGCCCAGCCATTGCGGCCGAAGATCAGCACGAAGATCAGGCCCGCCACCACCGGCGATACCGAGAACGGCAGATCGATCAGGCTGACCAGCAGGCGCTTGCCGCGGAACTGGTGCTTGCTGACTGCCCACGCAGCGGCCACGCCGAACACCAGATTCAACGGCAGCACGATCGCCGTCACCAGCAGCGTCAGCTTGATGGCCGACAGTGCATCCGGATCGGTGACCGCGTGCAGGAAGGTCTCCCAGCCGCCGCGCAGCGCCTCGGCGAACACCAGGACCAGCGGCAACAGCAGGAAGGCCAACAAAAAGGCCAGCGCGCCCAGGATCAACAGCCACTGCACCCAGCGCGGCTCGTTGGTGGCCGAATCGGTGATGCGGCGCGCCTGTTCGGTCATCGCGCGGGTCTGCAGCATGGAGGGCAGCGAGGAAACGGCATCGGTCATGCCGGCCTCCGTTGATAGCGCAACAGACGTGCCTGCAACGTGTTGACCACCAGCAAGATCACCAGCGACAGCAACAGCATCGCCGCGGCGATCGCGGTCGCCCCGGCATAGTCGAACTCTTCCAGCCGGATGGTGATCAGCAGCGGCGCGATCTCGGTGGCGTTGGGCAGGTTGCCGGCGATGAAGATCACCGACCCGTACTCCCCCACCCCGCGTGCGAACGCCAGCGCAAACCCGGTCAGCACCGCCGGCCACAGCCCCGGCAACACGACCCGCCGCACCGTCTGCCAGCGCGAGGCGCCCAGCGTGGCCGCGGCGGCCTCCATTTCGCGATCGCTCTCGGCCAGCACCGGCTGCACCACCCGCACCACGAACGGCAAACCCACGAACACCAGCGCGATCACGATGCCGAGCTGGGTGTAGGCGACCTTGATGCCGGCCGCCTCCAGCCACCGCCCGATCCAGCCGTTGCCGCCGTACAGGGCCGTCAGCGCGATGCCGGCCACCGCGGTAGGCAAGGCGAACGGCAGGTCGATCACCGCATCGAACAGGCGTTTGCCCGGGAAGCTGTAGCGCACGAACACCCAGGCCACCCATGTGCCCATCACCGCATTGAAGGCGCCGGCCGCCAGCGCGGTGCCGAAGCTGACCCGTAGTGCCGAGAGCACACGCGGCTCGCTCCACACGCGCCACAACCCGTCCCAGCCCAGCCCGCTGGTCTTGATGAAGATGCCCAGCAATGGAATCAGCACGATCAATCCGAGCCAGGCCAGGGTGATGCCCAGGCTCAGGCCCAGTCCCGGCATCACGCGACGGCGCGATGCCGGCACCGGGCGGGGCGCAACCGGAATCTGCATGCCTACTTCTTGGCCTGGATCTGGTCGAACAGGCCGCCGTCGGCGAAATGTTCCTGCTGCGCCTTGTCCCAGGATCCGAACGCCTGCTGGATGGTCACCAGTTTGACGTCAGGGAAACGGGCCAGATCCGCCGGGTCGGCGAACTCGCGATGGCGCGGGCGGTAGAAGTGCTTGGCCGCCAGCTTCTGCCCTTCCGGCGCATACAGATAACGCAGATAGGCCTCGGCCACTTCGCGCGTGCCGTGCCTGTCCACGTTCTTGTCCACCAGCGCCACCGACGGCTCGGCCAGGATCGACAGCTTGGGCACCACGATCTCGAACTTGTCCTTGCCCAGTTCCTCGCGCGCCAGCAACGCTTCGTTTTCCCATGCCAGCAGCACATCGCCGATGCCGCGCTGCACGAAGGTGGTGGTGGCGGCGCGCGCGCCGGTGTCGAGTACCGGCACGTTGCGGAACAGGGCCTGCATGTAGCGCAGCACGCGCTCGCGGTCGCCCTTGAAGATATGGTCCGCGTACGCCCAGGCGGCCAGATAGTTCCAGCGCGCGCCGCCGGAGGTCTTGGGGTTGGGGGTGACCACCGCCACGCCCGAGCGCAGCAGGTCCGGCCAGTCCTTGATGTTCTTGGGATTGCCCTTGCGCACCAGGAAGACGATGGTGGAGGTATAGGGTGCACTGTTGTCCGGCAACCGCTGCTCCCAGGCGACATCGATCAACTTGGCCTTCTGCGCGATCGCATCCACGTCGTACGCCAGGGCCAGCGTCACCACGTCCGCCTCGATGCCGTCGATCACCGCCCGCGCCTGCTTGCCCGACCCTCCATGCGAGGTTTCCACCCGCACCGTGTCCTGGGGGTGCTGGCGCTTCCATTGCGCGGCAAACGCGGCGTTGTAGTCGCGATAGAACTCGCGGGTGGGGTCGTAGCTGACATTGAGCAGATCGATGTCGCGCGCGCCCGCCGGGCCGGCCAGGGCCAGCAGGACGCATGCAAGCAGGGCGAAACGGGAACGGGGGTGGGTCACAACGATCTCCTGGCCGGGGGCACGGCTGAACAGCAAGCATGCCATGCTGCGCAGCGACACGCGGACGGTGAAATGACATCCGCACCGCTGCTTATGCCGATATTGCATGACGTAGTGGTATGCCATGGTGATCGTTAAGATTGCGCTTCTTCCCTGCCACTGCGATCGCCATGACCCGTCCGCCTGCCGCGCTCACCGCCCACTACGCCGCCGAACTGGATGCCATCCGGTCCCAGGGCCTGTTCAAGTCCGAGCGCATCATCACCGGCCCGCAGTCGGCACGGATCACGCTGGCCGATGGCCGCAGCGTGCTGAACTTCTGCGCCAACAACTATCTGGGCCTGGCCGATCATCCGGACATCATCCAGGCCGCCAAGGATGCGCTGGACAGCCACGGCTTCGGCATGGCCTCGGTGCGCTTCATCTGCGGCACCCAGGATCTGCACAAGCAGCTCGAACGCAGCATCGCCGAGTTCTTCGGCACCGAGGACACCATCCTCTATGCCGCCTGTTTCGACGCCAACGGCGGCCTGTTCGAACCGCTGCTCGGCGAGCACGACGCCATCATCTCCGACGCACTCAACCACGCCTCCATCATCGATGGCGTGCGCCTGTGCAAGGCCAAGCGCTTCCGCTACGCCAATTGCGACATGGCCGACCTGGAAGCGCAGCTGCAGGCCGCCGACGCTGCCGGTTGCAAGACCAAGCTGATCACCAGCGACGGCGTGTTCTCGATGGACGGCTTCATCGCCCCGCTGGACGAGATCACCGCCCTGGCCCGCAAGTACAACGCGCTGGTGCACATCGACGAATGCCATGCCACCGGCTTCCTGGGCGCCACCGGCCGCGGCTCGGCCGAGGTCAAGGGCGTACTCGACCGGATCGACATCTTCACCGGCACCCTGGGCAAGGCCATGGGCGGCGCGCTGGGCGGCTTCACCACCGGCAGGCGCGAAGTGATCGAACTGTTGCGCCAACGCTCGCGTCCCTACCTGTTCTCCAACTCGTTGCCGCCGCACGTGGTGGCTGCCGGCATCAAGGCGTTCGAGATGCTGGACGCGGCCGGTGAGCTGCGCACGCAGTTGGCGGACAACACCCGCTATTTCCGCGACCGCATGACGGCGGCCGGCTTCGACCTCAAGCCGGGGGTGCATCCGATCAGCCCGGTGATGCTCTACGACGCACCGCTGGCACAGCGCTTTGCCGAGCGCCTGCTCGAAGAAGGCATCTATGCGATCGGCTTCTTCTTCCCGGTGGTGCCCAAGGGCCAGGCGCGCATCCGCACCCAGATCAGTGCCGCGCATACCCGCGAGCACCTGGATCAGGCGATTGCGGCCTTCATCAAGATCGGGCGCGAACTCAAGGTCATCGACGCCTGAGCATGCGCACGGTGCTGCGCCAACGGCTGCTGCTGGCGGCGCACAGCGATGCCCAGGCGCGATGGCTGGACGGCGCCTGGGACACGCGCTGCCTGCACTGCCGCCGGCATCTGCAGCTGCGCGCCGATGGCGAACCGCTGGGGCACACCACGCTCGAACACGTGGTGCCGCAGGCCTGGTTCGGTCGTCGCGCGGCCGCCGCACTGTGCGCACTGGTCGGCGGCGACCCCAACGATGCACGCAACCTGGCGCTGGCCTGCGCCGGCTGCAACCACGCCAAGGGCCGGCGCCATGACGCCAATGGCGCCGGCGACGCGCGCGCGCTGGAAGTGGTGAGCGCCTTGCTCAGCGCACGTCTGGCGCGCTGGCGGGATCCTGCGTCAGCTCCCGGACTTCCGCCGCGCTGAGCAGCCGCCAGGCGCCCTTGCCCAGCTCGCCCAGCGCCAGCGCCCCGATCGCCACGCGCACCAGCCGCAGCACACCGATGTCCACGGCCGCCAGCAAGCGGCGGATCTGCCGGTTGCGGCCCTCATCCAGCACGATTTCCAGCCAGGCATTGCGCTCGCCTTCGCGCAGCACGCTCACCTGCCGGGCGCGCAGGAAAGCGCCATCGCCCTCCGGATCCGGGTCGATCAACCCCGCCCGCAGCTGCGCCAGTTGCTCGGCCGTCGGGCGGCAATCGATCTGCACGTGATAGGTCTTGTCCGGCCCGCTGGCGGGGTCGGTCACCGCCGCCGCCCACTGCGGATCGTTGGTGAACAGCAACAGTCCTTCGCTCGCCTTGTCCAGGCGCCCGACCGGGGCAAGCCATGGCAGGTTCGCGCCATCGAAGCAGCGATAGACGGTGTCCCGTCCCTGTTCGTCGCGCACCGTGGTGACCACGCCGCGCGGCTTGTTGAGCACCAGGTAGACGCGCGCCGGCCCGGCCAACGGTTGACCATCCACCGCGATGGCCGCCTGTTGATCGGTTCGGATCGGGAATTCGGGATCGCGGACCACCCGGCCGTCGACGCCGACGCGGCCGGCGACGATCCAGCGCGCCGCCTCGGCGCGCGAGCACACGCCCAGCTTGGACAAGATCCGCGCCAAACCGTGACGCGAAGGCGCCGCCGCGGGTCCTGCAGCCGCGCCCCGGTGCACAGCGCCTGCCGGCGACGCCGGACCACGCTGGCGATGCCGGGACCGCGCCGGCGGGGGCCGCCGGGTCATGCCGTCCCGACCGCGTGGATTACTTGTTCTCGACCGGCTTGGCGTCGGCCGCAGGCACGGCGGGCACCACCGCAGCCGGAGTCGCACCGGCCGCTGGCCGTGCCTTGACCACACGCACGCCGCGCGCCTTCATCCAGGCATCGAATTCTTCGGCCGTCATGCGCTTGCCGTTCTGGCTCATGTCGAAGCGCCACGGCGTGTTGTCGAACGCGGTGGCGGCCTTGTAGGCGGCCGGATCGTTCGGGTTGGCGGTGCCGCCCGGCGGAATCACCTTGGCCACGTCCTGGCAGCCTTCCACGCGCAGGCGCAGCAGCACGCGGTCCACCGATTGGTCGGTGCTGTACGGCTGGGCCAGCACGCCGGCTGGCATGCCCAGTTGCACGCTACGGGTATAGAACTCAGATGCGGCTGGCGCGATCACGGTGGCGGGCAATGGCAGCGGCTGGGACACCGCGCCGCCGGCGCAGTTCGGGGCGGCGTAGGCGGCGGGAATCAGAGCGAGACAGAGCAGTCCTGCCGTAACGGTACGCAGCATCGTGGATTCTTCCAGATAAGAGAGTGTGTCGACGCGGCGAGTGTAGGCAGCGATGAACGCTGTTTCAACCGGAACCGTGCCGTGAGGGCAACACAGACAGACTGGCTGCCTGCGTGCAGGGGAATTCGGGAGATGTCGCAGATGGCACATAGACAAAACCCGGCGCGAGGCCGGGTTTTGTTTGAAGCAGACTGGCGGTCCGATTAGTTCTGGACGTTCAGCTCGGTACGACGGTTCTTCGCACGGCCTTCCGGGTTGTCCGAACCATCCGGGTTGGTGTTCGGAGCGATCGGGCGGCTCTCGCCGTAGCCGATCGGGCCGACCAGACGCGAAGCGTCCACGCCGTTCTTGGTCAGGTAGTCGTACACGGTGGTCGCACGACGCTCGGACAGCTTCTGGTTGTACGCGTCGGTGCCCTTCGAGTCGGTGTGACCGGCAACCTCGACCTTCAGGTCGGGGTAGCGCTTCAGGATCTCGGTCGCTTCGCTCAGGATCGACACGGCATCCGGACGCAGGGTCGACTTGTTGAAGTCGAAGTTCACGCCCTTCAGGTCGATCGACACCGGAACCGGGCAGCCGTCCGGACCAATGGTCTGGCCGGGCTGCGAAGCCGGGCACTTGTCGTCGCAGTTGTTGACGCCGTCGCCGTCGTCATCCAGGTCTGCGCAGCTCGGAGCGACCGGAGCCGGAGCCGGCGGCGGAGCGGTGACCGGAGCCGGTCCCAGCGGAATCACGACGCCGACCGACGCCAGCACGTCGCCGAACCAGTCTTCCTGCGGAGCAGCAACGCTCTGGTCGTCGAAATCGGCGCGGTAAGCGACTTCGGCACGCACGGCAACGCGCTTGTCGAAGGTGGTCTGCAGACCGACACCAGCCTTGGCGGCGAAGTTGCCGTCCTTACGCTGGCCCGGCGAAACCGGGTTCGGGGTCGCGTCGAATTCTTCTTCCGAACGCTGGTAGCCCAGACCGAACAGCAGGTAGGGGTTCCAGCCGCGGCCTTCCTGGATGAAGTGACGACGCAGATCGAACGAGATGCCGTACTGGCTCCAGTTCTGGTCCTGGTTGGCGTCGAAGTTCGGGTTCTGGTAGTTCAGCTCGCCGTCCAGCGACCAGTTCGGGCTGACGAACTTGCCCAGGCCCAGGGTGACGAACGGAGCATCATTGGTCAGACGGTCGTTGTCCTGGAAGTTGAAGCCAGCGCCACCGGTCAGGTACCAACGGTCATCGAACTCCTGCGCGGACGCAGCCTGGGCGACTGCCAGACCGCCGAGCAACGCGGCAGTGAGAATTTTCTTGTTCATTTATACAGCTCCTTCTTTGGGAGATAAAACCGATAGAGGCGTTGTTCTTGGTAAAGATGCTCGTCACATCCAGAGCCATCGGGGCGCAGATTAAGCCGGCTTCAGTGAAGATCGCGTTAACGGTCATATAACATGTGAAAGCAATCTCCAGCCCGCGCAACCCCAATCAATACTACGTATACAGCTTAATGAAGGAAAGCATCGGCAGCCCATTTTGCCCTCACGCAGCGCATGAACGGCAGCCGAATTAAACAGGTTGAATGCGCTGACCGAACACCCGAAATACCTCCCGACGTCGCACTTGCAAAACCACAATGGTGAACGCTGCCCCCCATTGAGCTGAATTGTGGGGCCGGTGGTTGCGGGCGACTCGCTGCACAACGCACCCTGAACTGCCCACCAGGAGTGCCACGATGCCCACCAGGAGTGCCACGATGAAAGCTGTCGTTCTTACCCATCATCTTCCGATCGACGACCCCGCATCGTTGCTGGACATGGAACTCGCCGCGCCGACCGCGCCCTCGGGTTATGACGTATTGGTACGCGTGGAGGCGGTCTCGGTGAACCCGGTCGATACCAAGGTGCGCGCGCCCAAGCCGCAGCCGCTGCAGGCCCCCAAGATCCTGGGCTACGACGCCGCGGGCGTGATCGAGGCGGTCGGCCCGGATGTCACCGCCTTCGCAATCGGCGACGAGGTGTACTACGCAGGCGACATCGGGCGCCCAGGCAGCAACGCGCAGTACCAGCTGGTGGATGCGCGCATCGCCGGTTGCAAGCCGACCTCGCTGAGCTTCGCCCAGGCGGCCGCCCTGCCGCTGACCACCCTGACCGCCTGGGAGCTGCTGTTTCAGCGGATGCCGTTCGCCTTCGATGGCGCGCGCAATCGCGGCAGGCAGCTGTTGATCATCGGCGGCGCCGGCGGTGTGGGATCGATCGCGATCCAGCTGGCCCGGCATGCCGGCTTCACCGTGATCGCGACCGCGTCGCGGCCGGAGAGCGTCGAATGGGTACGGCAGATGGGGGCCCATCACGTCATCGACCACCACCAGCCGTTGCAGCCGCAATTGCAGGCGCTGGGCCTGCATGCGGTACATGCGGCGCTCAATCTGGCCGATACCGACCGCTACTGGCAGCAATTGGGCGAGGTGCTGGCGCCGCAGGGGCATGTGGGCCTGATCGTGGAACCGCGCGGCCCGCTGCAGATCGGCGACCCGTACAAGTCCAAATGCATCGGCATCCATTGGGAACTGATGTTCGCACGCGCCCGCTACGGCACCGACGATATCGTCGAACAGCACCGCATTCTCAACCGCGCCGCCAGCCTGATCGATGCCGGCGAACTGCGGACCACCCACACCGAAACGCTGTCGCCGATCAACGCGCAAACCCTGCGCGAGGCGCATCGCCGGCTGGAAAGCGGCAGCACCATCGGCAAACTGGTGCTGGCCGGCTGGTAACACGGCGGGCCGATCCACCCCGGCCCGCCCCTGAGGCGGGCGCCGGGCATCGCGCATCCGCGGTCGGGGCCGCCGTATGCGCCTGCGCTCGCCCCTTCGCGCACCAAGACTTGCCGCCAGGCCCGTTTGACGGCATCGTGCGCATTCCGTACGCCAGCGTATCCACATCATGTCGCCCGCCACCGGCCCATCCGCCCCTGCGTTTCCGCACCTGTTCACCCCGCTCGACCTCGGCTTCACGCAACTGCGCAATCGCGTCCTGATGGGTTCGATGCACACCGGGCTGGAGGATCGTGCGCGCGATTTTCCCAAGCTGGCGGCCTACTTCGCCGAGCGCGCTGCCGGTGGGGTGGGCCTGATCGTCACCGGCGGCTTTGCGCCGAACGTAGTGGGTTGGCTCAAGCCGTTCGGCGGCAAGCTGTCATGGCCGTGGGAAGTCCGCCCGCATCGCCAGGTGACGCAGGCGGTGCATGCGCACGGCGCAAAGATCTGCCTGCAGCTGCTGCACGCCGGACGCTATGCGTATCACCCGTTGTCGGTGGCGCCTTCCAGGCTGCAGGCACCGATCAATCCCTTCACTCCGCGTGCCCTGTCGGCGGCGGCGGTGGAACGCCAGATCGGCGCCTATGCACGCTCGGCGCAGCTGGCGCGCGAGGCCGGATACGATGGCGTGGAGGTGATGGGATCGGAAGGCTATCTGATCAACGAATTCACTGCCGCACGCACCAACCAACGCAACGACGCCTGGGGCGGCGACGCGAACAAGCGCATGCGCTTCGCAGTGGAGATCGTGCGCCGCATCCGCGAAGCCTGCGGACCGGACTTCATCATCGTCTACCGGCTGTCGCTGGTGGACCTGGTCGAAGGCGGCAATCAGTGGCAGGAAATCCTGGCCCAGGCACAGGCGATCGAAGCAGCCGGTGCCACCATCATCAATTCCGGCATCGGCTGGCACGAAGCCCGCATTCCGACCATCGCGACCTCGGTACCGCGCGCGGCCTTCGCCGGCGTCACCGCCAAACTGCGACCGCACCTGCGCATCCCGGTGGTGGCCAGCAACCGCATCAACATGCCGGAAGTGGCCGAACGCATCCTGGCCGATGGCGCAGCGGACATGGTGTCGCTGGCGCGACCACTGCTGGCCGATCCGCAGTGGACCAACAAGGCCCGTACCGGCCAGTCGCACACCATCAATACCTGCATCGCCTGCAACCAGGCCTGCCTGGACCACGTGTTCGAGAACAAGCTGGCCACCTGCCTGGTCAATCCGCGCGCCGCGCACGAAACCGAACTGGTCTATACACCCACGGCCGCACCGAAGCGCATCGCCGTGGTCGGTGCAGGCCCGGCCGGCCTGGCCTGTGCGACGGTCGCCGCCGAGCGCGGCCACCAGGTCACCCTGTTCGATGCCGCAGACGAGATCGGCGGCCAGTTCAACGTGGCCAAGCGCATTCCGGGCAAGGAAGAGTTCCACGAAACCCTGCGCTACTTCGGCCATCGCATCGACGCCACCGGCGTGCAGTTGCGCCTGGGGACCCAGGTGCAGGCGCCGGATCTGAAGGACTTCGACGAGGTGGTGCTGGCCACCGGCATCGAGCCGCGCAAGGTCGATTTCCCCGGCGCCGATCACCCGATGGTGGTGAGCTACCTGGACGTCGTGCTCGGGCGACAGGTGCCCGCCGAAAAGGTGGCGATCATCGGCGCGGGCGGCATCGGTTTCGACGTTGGCGAATTCCTGGTGCACGCGGGTGCGCCGGTATCGCTGGATCCGGCGCGCTGGATGGCCGAATGGGGAGTGGACCCGACCTTCGAAAATCGCGGCGCGCTGGCCAAGCCGCAACCCGAACGCCCTGCCCGCCAGGTCTGGCTGCTGCAGCGCAGCCCGGGGCGACCGGGTGCACGCCTGGGCAAGACCACCGGCTGGATCCATCGGGCCACGCTCAAGGCCAAGGGCGTCAAGATGCTCGGCGGCGTGGAGTACCTGGGCGTGGACGATGCCGGCCTGCATATCCGCGTGGAAGGTACCGAACAGGTGCTCGATGTCGGCACGGTGGTGGTCTGCGCCGGACAGGAACCGCGCCGCGAGCTGCTTGCCGCGTTGCAGGCCGCCGGACAGCAGCCGCATCTGATCGGCGGCGCAGACGTGGCCGCGGAACTGGATGCCAAGCGCGCCATCAACCAGGCCAGCCGGCTGGCGGCGACGTTGTAACCGGAACGTGCGGCGCGCCAGCCGCATTGCCGGTGGGCATCGTGCCGCGGCGGTGTGTCCGGCGGCCGTACGCGCCGGCATGCTCATCGCGGCGCGGCACGGGCCACAGCCATCGGTCATTCGTGCTTGATGACGCAGCCCTGCTGCAGGTAAAGGCTGAGCGTCGGTTGGCGACCGCCCGCGCCACGCCCGGGGGAGCGCGGCCGCCCAATCCCACCTCCTGCGCCGACGTCCCTGCACCGCTGTCGCGCCTGCAATGCGACGCACCGGGCGTGCGGGAACACGCAGCGCGCACTGCCGGCATGCCGGTCCGCTGGGCGGATGGGGCCGTCAACCCCGCCCATTCAGCCGGGATTGTGTGACCGGCACCTACCTTGCGCCAACTTTTTGACCCGCCCGATTCGGCGGGCAGCTTCGGCAGCGATGTCTCTTCGCCGAAGACCGGGCGGCCCGTGACAGGTCGCCTCCCCATGACGCCAAGCCCTGCGCACGGGTGTGTCCACTTCGGATGCCCCTGCGGATCGGCCCATACGGAGCAAGGAGTTCTATGAAGCTGGCCTGGATACTTTGGCTGTCGCAGTTGTTGCCGCAGCCCGCTGCAGATTCGTTGTGCTTGAGTACCACCGTCTACCTGGAAGCGCGTGACCAGACGCTGCGCGGCCAGCAGGCCGTTGCCGAAGTGGCGCTGCGCCGCCGGGACAGCGGCCTGTGGGGCGACTCGATGTGCCAGGTGGTCACCGCACGCAAGCAGTTCGCGCCGACCATCGTCTCCCCCGGCACGCAGCTGAAGAACGACGATGCCTGGAACAAGGCATTGGGCGTGGCCCTGGCCGCAGAGCGCAACTGGGCGCTGCCGGTGGGCCAGCGCAAGGAGATCGTGCCCGGTGCCAGCCACTTCGCTGCCAGCGCGATCGCCAGCCCCAGCTGGCGCAATGCCTA
Organism: Xanthomonas sp. NCPPB 1067; assembly: GCF_020783795.1. Classification (NCBI taxonomy): domain Bacteria; kingdom Pseudomonadati; phylum Pseudomonadota; class Gammaproteobacteria; order Lysobacterales; family Lysobacteraceae; genus Xanthomonas; species Xanthomonas sp. NCPPB 1067. The sequence continues at coordinate 27,043 of NZ_JAJGQG010000007.1, read as the reverse complement.
CCAGGTGGCCACCATCGGCGACCACACGTTCTATCGCGTGCAGACCCTGCGTCCGCGCACCGCGTCGTAAGCGCGCTCGCCTGCGGCAGCTCGCCGCGCCGCCCCGGCTGGCAGCCGCGGGCAACGCCGCCAGCCGGGTAGCCGATGGCTCGCCGGATCAGCTCCCGCGCTGCATATGGGCAGCCGGCATGCACCGCCACCAGGTCGCTGCGCCCCAGGATCCCGGGCACGCGCACTGCCTGCTGGCTGTCCGCGCCATTCGACCGCCCCACTCCGGCATCGGTCATGGAACATACCGATTCCGAACACCATGGAACATACCGATTCCGAACACCGACCGCGCCCGCCTGGCGGCGAGTACGGTGGTCTTGTCAGCTGCGCTAATCTTGCGCCCCCGTTCCTGACAGGATTGACCATGAAGCTCTACACCAAGCCGGGCGCGTGCTCGCTCGCAGACCACATCGTCCTGCGCTGGTCCGGACTGCCGTTCGAGCTGGTCGTGATCGACGCGGCCACGATGAAATCGCCCGAGTATCTGCGCCTGAATCCGGCCGGCGCGGTCCCGTTGCTCCTGGTCGACGACTGGGCGCTGACCCAGAACGCGGCCATCCTCAACTACATCGCCGATATCGCGCCGCTGACCGGCCTGGGTGGCGACGGCAGCGCACGCAGCCGCGCCGAGATCAATCGCTGGATCGCCTTTTCCAATGCCGACGTCCATCCCGCCTTCAAGCCCATCTTCGGCAGTACCGCCTACCTGCAGGATCAGGCGCTGATCGCGCTCAGCCACGACGATGCGCGCAGCAAGTTGCGCACGCTCTACACGCGCGCCGATGCGCATCTGCAGGACCGCCAATGGCTGGCCGGCGACAGCCACACCGGTGCCGATGCCTATCTGTTCGTCACCCTGCGCTGGGCCCACAAAGCCGGCGTCGACTTGCGGGGACTGACCGCACTGGAGGCTTTCTTCCAGCGCATGCAGGCCGATACGGACGTGCAGGCTGCGCTGACTGCCGAAGGTCTGGCGTAAGCGACCGTCGAGGCGCGCAGGCAAGGTCGCCGTCGCGCCGCTGCACTGCCTCCGACGCCGCGTGCAGTGCACTCCCGCGTGCCCGGTCCTGGACAAGCGCATCCGCGCGCACCTCGCATGACACCGCATCGCACCACCACCAGTGCGCGGACACAAAAAAACGCCGGGCAGTGCCCGGCGTTTCCATTCACTACCAGCGTGTTGCTCAGCCCAGCAGGTGCGACACACCGCCGCGCTCTTCTTCCAGTTCGGCCAGGGTCTTGTCGATGTACTTCTGGCTGAAATCGTCGATCGGCAGATCCTTGACGATGGTGTACTGGCCGTTCTCGGTGGTGACCGGGAAGCCGAAGATCACGCCTTCGGGAATGCCATAGGAGCCATCCGACGGCACGCCCATGGTCACCCACTTGCCGCTGCTGCCCAGCACCCAGTCACGCACGTGATCGATGGCGGCGTTGGCAGCCGAGGCGGCCGAGGACAGCCCGCGCGCTTCGATGATCGCCGCGCCACGCTTGCCCACGGTCGGGATGAAGGTGTTGGCGTTCCATTCCTGATCGTTGATCGCATCGCCGATCGAGGCGCCATCGGCCGTGGCGAAGCGGTAGTCCGGGTACATGGTCGGGCTGTGGTTGCCCCACACCACCAGCTTCTCGATGCCGCCGACCGGCTTGCCGAGCTTGAGCGAGAGCTGGCTCAGCGCGCGGTTGTGGTCCAGACGCAGCATGGCGGTGAAGTTCTTCGGGTTCAGATCCGGCGCCGACTTCATCGCGATGTAGGCATTGGTGTTGGCCGGGTTACCGACCACCAGCACCTTGACGTCGCGCTTGGCCACCTTGTTCAACGCCGCGCCCTGTGCGGTGAAGATCTTGGCGTTCTCCAGCAGCAGGTCCTTGCGCTCCATGCCCGGGCCGCGCGGACGCGCGCCGACCAGCAGCGCCACGTCGATGTCCTTGAACGCCACTTCGGCGTCGTCGGTGCCGACCATGCCGGCCAGCAGCGGGAATGCGCAGTCTTCCAGCTCCATCATCACGCCCTTGAGCGCGGCCTGGGCCTTCTCGTTGGACAGTTCCAGCAATTGCAGGATCACCGGCTGATCCTTGCCCAGCATTTCGCCCGAGGCGATGCGGAACAGCAGGGCATAGCCGATCTGGCCGGCAGCGCCGGTCACGGCAACACGAACAGGTGCTTTCATGGGGTGTTTCCTCTGCTAAAAAGCGTTGGTGGGGGTGGCACGCTGGCTGGGCGCAGGGCCTTGGCGGCGCGCTTGGACAAGCGAACGGCCGCACGTGGCGGCCGTTCGATGGGTGCGATCAGGCGGCGAGGATCTTGTTCCACTCCGCAACGCGGTCGGCCTTGGCGGCCAGCGCGGCGTCGGCATCGCCTTCGATGGTGAGCGTATTGATGGTGTCGCCCTGGGCAACGCTGTCCACCACGTCCAGGCCCTGGGTGACCTTGCCGAACACGGTGTGCTTGCCGTCCAGCCACGGGGTGGCGGTGTGGGTGATGAAGAACTGGCTGCCGTTGGTGTTGGGGCCGGCATTGGCCATGGACAGCACGCCGCGCTCGTGGCCGACGCCGTTATTGGTCTCGTCTTCGAAACGGTAGCCCGGGCCGCCGCGCCCCGAACCCTCCGGGCAACCGCCCTGGATCATGAAGTCGGCGATGACGCGGTGGAAGTTCAGGCCGTTGTAGAAACCGCGCTTGGCCAGGTTGACGAAGTTGGCGACCGTCAGCGGGGCCTTCTCCGGATACAGCTCGACAACGATCTTGCCGCGGGAGGTGTCGAAGGTGGCGATCAGGGACATGGAAATCCTTGCAGGTTCTGGAGTGATCAACAGCCGCCTAGGATACACCGGGGCGGGTGACCGGCCGCGCGGTTACGACCATGGTTCAACTCGCCTGCCCGCACCGCCACGATCGCCCGTCACGCTGCCTGAATGGGCGATCTGAACCGCCCTCGGGCAATCCGCAACGGCGGCGCAACGAAACCGCTATAATGTCGGGCTTACCTCACCTCAAGACTGGCGCCAGACAGGGGCCCTTTCCGCATGTCCATCGAAAAACTCCGCAATATCGCCATCGTCGCGCACGTCGACCATGGCAAGACCACTCTCGTCGACTGCCTGCTGAAGCAGTCCGGCACCCTGTCCGAACGCACCGTCCTGGCTGAGCGCGTGATGGACAGCAACGACCAGGAAAAGGAACGTGGCATCACGATCCTGGCCAAGAACACCGCCATCACCTGGCAGGGCAACCGCATCAACATCGTCGACACCCCCGGACACGCCGACTTCGGTGGCGAAGTCGAGCGCGTGCTGTCGATGGTGGACTCGGTGCTGATCCTGGTCGACGCGATGGACGGCCCGATGCCGCAGACCCGCTTCGTGACGCAGAAGGCGTTCGCGATGGGCTTCAAGCCGATCGTGGTGGTCAACAAGATCGACCGTCCCGGCGCACGTCCGGACTGGGTGATCGACCAGGTGTTCGACCTGTTCGACAAGCTCGGCGCCACCGACGAGCAGTTGGACTTCCCGATCGTCTACACCTCGGCATTGAACGGCTACGCCAGCCTGGATTCGAGCGTGCGCGACGGCGACATGACCCCGCTGTACGAAGCGATCATGCAGCACGTGTCGGCGCCGGACGTTGATCCGGACGGCCCGTTCCAGATGCGCATCAGCCAGCTGGACTACAACAACTTCGTCGGCGTGATCGGCATCGGCCGCATCCAGCGCGGCACCTTGAAGAAGAACATGCCGGTCAGCGTGATCGACCGTGAAGGCAAGAAGCGCCAGGGCAAGGTGCTGCAGGTGCTGGGCTTCCTGGGCCTGGAGCGCATCGAGCAGGACAGCGCCGAGGCCGGCGACATCGTCGCCATCTCCGGCATCCAGGAACTGACCATTTCCGACACCGTGTGCGCGCTCGACCACCCCGAAGCGCTGCCCGCGCTGACCGTGGACGAGCCGACCATCTCGATGACCTTCCAGGTCAACAACTCGCCGTTCGCCGGCAACAAGGATCTGTCCGGCGGCAAGTTCCTGACTAGCCGCCAGCTGCGCGACCGTCTGGACCGCGAGAAGGTGCACAACGTGGCGCTGAAGGTCGAGGAAGGCTCGGACGCCGACAAGTTCCTGGTCTCCGGCCGTGGCGAGCTGCACCTGTCGGTGCTGATCGAGAACATGCGTCGTGAAGGCTACGAGCTGGCCGTCTCGCGTCCGGAAGTGATCATCAAGGAAATCGACGGCAAGCTGATGGAGCCGATCGAGCAGCTGGTGGTGGACATCGAAGAACAGCACCAGGGCGGCGTGATGGAAAAGCTGGGCACCCGCAAGGGCCAGCTGAAGAACATGGAACCGGACGGCAAGGGCCGCGTGCGTCTGGATTACATGATCCCGGCGCGTGGCCTGATCGGCTTCCAGAACGAATTCCGTACCCTGACCCAGGGTTCGGGCCTGCTGTTCCATGTGTTCGACCATTACGGCCCCAAGGAACAGGGCGCCATCGCCAAGCGCCAGAACGGCGTGATGATCGCCAACGCACCGGGTGCGACCCCGGCGTATGCATTGGGGCCGCTGGAAGAGCGTGGCCGTCTGTTCGCCGCCGAAGGCGACAACGTGTACGAAGGCCAGCTGGTCGGCATCCATTCCAAGGACAACGACCTGACCGTCAACGCGATCAAGACCAAGCCGCTGACCAACATGCGCGCTTCGGGCAAGGACGATGCGATCAAGCTGACCCCGGCGATCAAGTACACGCTGGAGCAGGCGCTGGACTTCATCGAGGACGACGAGCTGGTCGAAGTCACCCCGAAGGAAATCCGTCTGCGCAAGAAGCACCTGACCGAGAACGAGCGCAAGCGCGCCGGCCGCGCCGGCTGAGTCGCTCCTCGCAATCGTGACTCGTCCATCCTATAGCCCGGATCCGCGTGCGCATCCGGGCCTTCATGCGATCGCCTTGCTGGAGGCGGTCAAGGGGACGCTTGCGCTGTTGGCGGCGACGGGCCTGGAGATTCTGGGCCCGCTCCCGCTGCAGCATGCGGTCAGTACGCTGATCCGCCGTTTCAATCTGGACCCCGAGCACGGCGCGCTGCCGTCGCTGCTCAAGACCATCAACCCCGATGCCGTGCATCTGGCTGCCGCGGCGATGCTGGCCTACGGCCTGCTGCACGTGGTGGAAGCCTGGGGGCTGTGGCGTGCCAAGGCCTGGGCGTCATTGCTGGGCTGCCTGTCGGCGGCCATCTACCTGCCGTTCGATATCTACGCCATCGTCCGCCATCCCGGCTGGACCGCCTGGGCCGTGCTGGCGATCAACCTGATCGTGGTCGGCGTGCTGGCACGCGATCTGGTCCGGCGTCGCCGCTGACCCGCACTGCGCGTTCCTTGCGGACGCCGCATCCGTTGTCACCCCGATCCTGCTTCGTTAGCCTGCGAAGACTTCCCCGGGAACCCGCACCGATGCGATCTTCCACTCTGTCCTTCGCGCTGCTGCTGGCGCTGTGTGGCGGTGCGCATGCCCGCGATTCGACGCAACCGGCAGCTGCGGTGGTTGCCGGCGACAAGCCGCTCGAACTGGCCGAGGCCGACGTCGCTGGCCTGCAGGCGCGCATGCGCGAGGGCACGACCACCAGCCTGGAACTGACACGCGCCTACCTGCAGCGCATTGCCGGCATCGATCGCGCCGGCCCCACGCTCAACGCGGTGATCGAGCGCAACCCGCAGGCCGAAGCCGATGCGCGCGTTCTCGACGCCGAACGCAGCGCCGGTCGCGTGCGCGGCCCGTTGCACGGCATCCCGGTACTGCTCAAGGACAACATCGACGCCGTGCCCATGGTCAATAGCGCCGGCTCGCTGGCGCTGGCCACGTTCCGCCCCGACCGCGATGCATTCCTGGTACAGCGCCTGCGCGCCGCTGGCGCGGTGATCCTGGGCAAGACCAACCTCAGCGAATGGGCCAATTTCCGCTCCACCCAGTCCAGCTCGGGCTGGAGCGCCCGCGGCGGACTGACCCGCAACCCTTACGCGCTCGACCGCAACCCGTGCGGCTCCAGCGCCGGCACCGGCGCGGCAATCGCCGCCAGCCTGGCCACGGTCGGCATCGGCACCGAGACCGACGGCAGCATCACCTGCCCCGCCTCGGTCAATGGCCTGGTCGGGCTCAAGCCGACCGTGGGCCTGGTCAGCCGCGACGGCATCATCCCGATCTCGGCCAGCCAGGACACCGCCGGGCCGATGACCCGCAGCGTGGCCGATGCGGCCGCACTGCTGCGGGCCATCGCCGCGCCCGATCCGCAGGACTCGGCCACGCGCAATGCGCCCTCGTCCACTCCCGACTATCTCGCCCACCTCAAACCCGATGGCCTGCGCGGCGCGCGCCTGGGCCTGCTGCGCAATCCACTGCGCGAGGATCCCGCGATCGCCGCCGCATTGGATCGCGCCGTGCAGACCTTGCGCGCGGCAGGTGCCACGGTGGTTGAGACCGCCCTGGCCACGGATGGCAAGTGGGATGCTGCTGAGCAGACGGTCTTACTGGTCGAATTCAAGGCCGGTCTGAACGCCTATCTGCAGAGCCACGGTGCACCCGTGGCGAGCCTGGAGCAGTTGATCGCATTCAACCGCCAACACGCGCAACACGAGATGCCGCACTTCGGGCAGGAGCTGTTCGAACAGGCGCAGGCGGCGCCGGGGCTCGACGATGCGGGCTATCTGAGCGCACGCGCCAGTGCCCGACGACTGGCCGGCCCGGAAGGCATCGATGCGGCCTTGAAGGCCGATCGTCTGGATGCCTTGATCGTGCCCACCACCGGCCCAGCCTGGATCACCACGCTGGGCAAGGGCGACACCTTTCCCGGCGCCGGTTATGGCGCCGCTGCGGTGGCCGGCTATCCAAGCCTGAGCGTGCCGATGGGCCAGACCCGGGGCCTGCCGCTGGGCCTGCTGTTCATCGGCACCGCCTGGAGCGAGCCGCGCCTGATCGAGCTGGCGTATGCGTACGAACAACGCAGCCACGCGCGTTTCACGCCCGGCTATGCGCCGAGTGCGCCAGCCGCATCAGGTCCCGCCACTTCGGAAGCCGCAACGGTCGTGTCGACGCCGACATCGCCATCGCTCCCACGTGATTGACCGGGCCTTGCGTGGCCGCCGCGAGCAGCCCGGTCGGCGTCGGCCGCTACACGCAGCGAGTTCGCGCGCGCCATCAAGGCCCGACCTGTCGCGAATCAGGCGCAGACGTTACGCAGGCGTTGCACGTATCAGCTCGAGGCGCAGATCCTGGACGCCGGCATTAGCGGACGCACGCCGCACCAGGAGCGGCTTACAGAACATAGCGGGCAGTCGTCGGAGAGGATGAACTGCGTGCCAGGAAACGGGGTGTCCGAGTGGCACTGCCGCACCGAGCACCGGCCGCCCACCTGACGGTGAACGCAGCCACTGTGTTGGCCGCTCTAAGTCGTCGCCGCAGGTTCGCCATCTTCGGCGCCCGGCGAGCGCACGCTGTCCGGCGCGATCGGCTCTGCTGCGCGCAAGGCCGGCTTCTCCTGCGCCGCAATCTCGGCGCGAATCCTGGGCAGTGCATACGGATGCTCGCGGGTTAAAAAGTCGATCATCCGCTCGCGCACCAGACAGCGCAGATCGAAAGCGTCGCCGGAATTGCGTGCGCTCACCAGCAGGCGTACCTGGATGGTGTTGTCGCTGGTATCGGTGATCTGGGTGACGCATACCCGCCCGTCCCAAAGCGGCTCGCTCTGGCAGATGCGCTCCAGCTCCGCGCGCACCGCCGCGATCGGCGTGCGGTAGTCCAGCCACAGGAACGCGGTACCGAGCAGGTCCGCACTGGCGCGTGTCCAATTCTGGAACGGGTTCTCGATGAACCAGGTCAGCGGCACCACCATGCGCCGTTCGTCCCAGATCCGCACCACGACATACGAGCTGCCGATCTCCTCGATACGTCCCCACTCGCCTTCCACGATCACCACGTCATCCAACCGGATCGGCTGGGTCAGCGCGATCTGCAGGCCGGCGATCAGATTGCCGAACACCGGCTTGGCGGCGATACCGGCCACCAACCCGATGATGCCGGCCGAGGCCAGCAGGGTCTTGCCGATCTGGCGTACCTGTTCGAAGCCAAGCAGCACCACCGAGACGCCAAGCAGGATCACCGCGCCCATCGCCACACGGCTGAGCACCCGCGTCTGGGTCTGGATGCGGCGCGCGGTGAGATTGTCGGACACTTCGATGGGATTGCTGCGCAGAATCGCCGCTTCGCCCGCAGCCACCGCGCGCACCAGCAACCAGGTGACGCAACCGACGATGCCGACGTGCAACAGATGCTGCACCGCTACCAGTGCCTTGCCCGACAGCGGCGTCGCCTCGGTGGCCACGCCCAGGAACAGCTGCGGCAAAATGAATGCTGCCGGCAGGGTGACCACGCGAATGATGCGTGCGCGGCGGTAATCGCGGCCCTGCATGCGGCGGAACAGCCACAGCATCAGCGACCAGGTGACGACGCCCGCAAGCAGCGCGGCGCCTAGCGGGATTGCGTATTCGCGGATGACGTTCCAATCGGCAGTCAAACCGTTCCTCCTGTGGGGGAAAGAGGGATGGCTGCCAGAGCATGCCGCAGGCGGCATGAGCGTCACGTCATGCGCACGGTTCGCTCAGGCCCCCAGCGGCTGCGCGTTCACCTGTTGCTGCTTGCGCACGATGGCCATCGCAATCTCCAGCGACTGCTCGTAATTCAGGCGCGGATCCACGCTGGAACGGTAGGCACGCTCCAGGTCGCGTTCGGTCAATTCGCGCGCGCCGCCGGTGCACTCGGTGACGTCTTCGCCAGTGAGCTCCAGATGCACTCCGCCCAGCCGCGTGCCGGCAGCTGCATGCAGATCGAACGAGGTCTCCACCTCACTGCGAATATTGTCGAAACGTCGGGTCTTGTAGCCATTGCCGGTACTTTCGGTATTGCCGTGCATCGCATCGCAGACCCACAGCACCCGGCGCCCATCACGCTTGACCGCATCCAGCAGCGGCGGCAACTTTTCGGCGATCTGCGCCGCCCCCATGCGATGGATGAAACTCAGGCGTCCGGGCTCGTCTTCGGGATTGAGCACGTCGATCAGCCGCAATAGCTGGTCCGGCTGCACCGATGGTCCGACTTTGATGGCGATCGGATTGCGTACGCCGCGTAGATACTCCACGTGGGCACCATCCAGCGCCGCAGTGCGCATACCGATCCACGGATAATGCGTACTGAGGTTGAACCAGCCCCATTGGCGCGGCACTTGCCGGGTCAGACCTTCTTCGTAGGGCAGCAACAGTGCCTCGTGCGAGGTGTAGAAATCGATCCGGTTGAGGTTGTACACCTCGGCGCCGGACAGCGTTTCCATGAAGCGCACCGCATCCCCGATCGATGCCACCATCTTCTGGTAGTCCGCCGCCAGCGGCGAATAGCCCACCCAATCCAGGTTCCAGTATTCGGGGTGATGCAGGTCGGCGAAGCCGCCATCGATCAGCGCCCGCACGAAGTTCATCGTCATCGCCGAACGCGAGTGCGCGGTGATCATGCGGCGCGGATCGGGCACGCGTGCGGCTTCGGTGAAGGCCGGCGCGTTGATCACATCGCCGCGATAACTCGGCAAGCTGATCCCATCGCGGGTCTCGGTATCGGCCGAACGCGGCTTGGCATACTGCCCTGCAAAGCGTCCCACCCGCACCACCGGCAGGCGCAGGCCGTGCACCAGGACCAGGCTCATCTGCAACAACACCTTCAGGCGATTGGAGATGGTGCCCGATTCGCAATCGCTGAAGTTCTCAGCACAATCGCCGCCCTGCAGCAAGAAGCGCTTGCCCTCCTGCGCCTCGGCCAGCTGGCGCTTCAGCGCAAAGATCTCCCACGAGGTCACCAACGGCGGCAACTGCCTCAGCTCGTCCACTGCGGCCCGCAACGCGTCCGGATCCGGGTACACCGGCAACTGCAGCGCGGGCCTGTCGCGCCAGCTACCAGGCGTCCAAGACGGCGCTGTGGAATCGGAAACGGGAGAAGGCATGGAAGAGTTCATCGAAAAGCTCCTGGACAGCCTGCGATGGTGGCAGAGCCGGCCCGTCAGGCAAAGCCTCCCTCGATGCGATGCAGCCCGGAAGCAGGCTGCAACCGCGGGCACCGCGCAGCCCTCACCCGGCGCGCAGGGCGCGCCGACCTCTCGCGCAAACGGGAGAGGTGGTCTGCTCGGTGACGATGGGAAAGCCGATGGAATCGCTGCCGACGGCAGAGATCGACCGGCAACGGCGACCCTTCTCCCGTCTGCGGGAGAAGGTGCCCGCAGGGCGGATGAGGGCCATACCGCCATCCCGGAGATCGCGCGCATGACGGGCTCCGGCCTTTCCAGCGCGGACTCACGCCGCGGTCAGCCGCCTACAGCCGCGCGGCAGCCTCGAACGAAACACCCGGAACTGGCGACAACCTCAACACCGCCTAGTGGTGCACAGACGTCCGCCGCGGCTTGAAGCCGGCATACAACGCCCACAACGCCAGCGCGACGAACCACACCAGACTCCACATCGGCATGCTCAGCCCCAGGAACCGCCAGTCGATGTTGCCGCAATCGCCAGTTCCGGTCAGCACGGTCCGAAACACCTCGAAAGGCCCCATGGTCTCGCTCAGGAAGCTCAACGGCGGGCCACAGGAGGACATCATGTCCTTGGGCCGGATCTGTACCCAGACATGCCGGGCGGCGATCCCCATGCCCACGCCCGAGGCGATGAAAGCCAGCACGCCGTAGATCTTGCGGCCGGTCGCAGCCCGCGGCCCGTGCAGTGCACCCAGCAGCAACAACAGCGCCAGCGCAGCGAAGGCGATCCGCTGAAAGATGCACAGTGGGCACGGCTCGAGACCCAGATGCAGCTGCACATAGATCGCATAGGCCAGCAATCCCGCGCAGGCGGCGAAGCCCAACAAGAACTGCGCTCGAAAACCCCACCGGATCGGATTCATCGTCATTGCTTGCCTGGGATGAGACCGCAATTATCGGCGATCGTCGGCGCGCTGACCACGCCTGCCGAACCCGCCTTAGGGCGCGTCGCGTCGCCAGACACGGCGTATCGCCCCACCGACCCGACGATCCGGCCGCGCCGCAGAACACCAGCTTGCACCCCAGCGATACCGCTCGACGGCCATGCATGCGCCCGGCGCTGATTGCGTGGCAGCGCGCTGGATCGGCGCCGCCACGCGGTCCACGACTGCATGACACGGCGGCCGCAGACGCCGCCGGACGCTCCATCGCACCTCGGCCCGCTTCCTTTGCAAGCCCGTCGGCCTGCGTTGCGTCCCGGCGCTGCTTGCGCTCCCTGCGCCGATGCTGCCTGCAATCTGGTCTCGCAGGGTCGCACGGTACACGCCCCACGCATGGACAGCCATAAGGCCATCAGCCTTCGAACCAGGGCGGAAACTCGCGCCTCGCCACCGCACGCTGGATCGTCCCCCCCTGTCGCAGAAACGAAAAACCCGGCGTGAGCCGGGTTCTCGAGAATCTTGCGAGGGACGAACCGATTATTCGGCCACTTCCTCGGCCACGACCGGACGGTCGACCAGCTCGACGTACGCCATCGGTGCATTGTCGCCAGCGCGGAAGCCGGCCTTCAGGATGCGCAGGTAGCCGCCAGGACGGGTCGCGTAACGCGGGCCCAGTTCGACGAACAGCTTGCCCACCGCTTCCTTGTCGCGCAGGCGGGCGAACGCCAGACGACGATTGGCAACGCCATCGACCTTGCCGATGGTGATCAGCGGCTCGGCGACGCGACGCAGTTCCTTGGCCTTCGGCAAGGTGGTCTTGATCAGCTCGTGCTTGAACAGCGAGGCGGCCATATTGCGGAACATGGCTTCGCGATGCGCGCTGGTGCGGTTGAACTTACGACCGGATTTCTGGTGACGCATGAGTGTGATTTCCTAAGGAATGTTGAGACTACTTGAGAGACGTTGTCGCCATCCTGGCGCTGTTGAATGGACTGCGGTTGGTCCGAACCGGCCGTCCTTAGACCGGATGTCATCGCGGGCTCGAGCCCGTCGATGCAGAAGACAGACATGGGCGCCCGAAGACGCCCATGCCTTGATACATCAACCAAGCATGCCGTGCTGGGCGACACCGGCCGGCGGCCAGTTCTCCAGCTTCATGCCCAGTGCAAGGCCGCGCTGTGCCAGCACTTCCTTGATTTCGGTGAGCGACTTCTTGCCCAGGTTCGGGGTCTTGAGCAGCTCCACTTCGGTCTTCTGGATCAGATCGCCAATGTAGTAGATGCTCTCGGCCTTGAGGCAGTTGGCCGAACGCACGGTCAACTCGAGGTCGTCGATCGGACGCAGCAGCACCGGATCCACGCCGCTGGCAGCCGGCTTGGCCGCACCGCGATCACGGTGGGTGAAATCGCCGAACACCGACAGCTGATCGCTGAGGATGTCGGCGGCGGTGCGCACGGCTTCCTCGGCATCGATCGTGCCGTTGGTTTCGATATCGATGACCAGCTTGTCCAGATCGGTACGCTGTTCGACGCGCGCCGCTTCCACGGCGTAGGCAACGCGACGCACCGGCGAGAACGACGCATCCAGCATCAGACGACCAATGGTACGGGTCTCTTCATCCGGACGACGACGCGCGGCAGCCGGCTGATAGCCGAAGCCACGCTCGATCTTCAGGCGCATGTTCAGCGCGGTGTCCTTGGTCAGGTGGCAGATCACGTGGTCGCCGTTGATGATCTCAACGTTGTGATCGGTCCTGATGTCGGCCGCAGTGACCGTCCCCGGTCCCTGCTTGGACAACGACAGCGTCGCGCTGTCGCCACTATGCATGCGAATGGCCACGTCCTTCAGGTTCAGCAGGACGTCCAGCACGTCTTCCTGCAAACCTTCGACCGTGGTGTACTCGTGCAGCACGCCGTCGATTTCGACCTCGGTGATCGCAAAACCGGGGATCGACGACAACAACACACGACGCAGGGCATTGCCCAGCGTGTGCCCGTAACCGCGCTCCAAGGGTTCGATCACGACCTTGGCACGGTTGTCGGTAAGACGTTCGATCTGCGGACCACGGGGGCGCAGAACCTGGTTGGCGGTAACCGTCATGTTGCGGGGTCTCCTGCGAGCCTCCAGCAGTGCCGGAGGCTCTCCAATGTGAATTACTTCGAATACAACTCGACGATCAGCGCTTCGTTGATATCCGAAGGCAGGTCGGCGCGATCCGGAACGGCCTTGAACACGCCGCTGAACTTCTTCGAATCGACTTCGACCCACGACGGTGTCATGTCGTGCTGCTCAGCCACGGTCAGGGCTTCCTGCACGCGGAGCTGCTTCTGAGCCTTTTCCGACAGCGTGATCGCATCGCCAGCCTTGATCTGGTACGAAGCCAGATTCACCGACTTGCCGTTGACCAGCACGCCGCGGTGCGACACCAGCTGGCGCGCGGCCGGACGGGTGACGGCAAAGCCCATGCGGTAGCACACGTTGTCCAGGCGGGTTTCCAGCAACTGCAGCAGGTTCTCGCCGGTGTTGCCCTTCTTGGTCGAGGCTTTCTTGTAATAGTTGCGGAACTGGCGTTCCAGCAGACCGTAGATACGCTTGACCTTCTGCTTCTCGCGCAGCTGGGTGGCGTAGTCGGAGAGCTTGCCCTTGCGAGCCGCGCCGTGTTGGCCGGGCTTCTGCTCAAGCTTGCACTTGGAGTCCAGCGCACGCGCCGGGCTCTTGAGGGAAAGGTCGGCGCCTTCGCGGCGGGCGAGCTTACAGGTAGGACCGATATAACGAGCCATTTCTTATCGCTCCCTTTAGACGCGACGCTTCTTCGGCGGACGGCACCCGTTGTGCGGGATTGGCGTCACGTCGATGATGTTGGTGATCTTGTAGCCCACGTTGTTCAACGAACGCACGGCCGACTCACGACCCGGACCCGGGCCCTTGATACGCACTTCCAGCGACTTCACGCCGTAATCGAGCGCAGCGCGGCCAGCCTTTTCGGCGGCAACCTGGGCAGCGAACGGGGTGGACTTGCGCGAGCCACGGAAACCGGCGCCGCCGGAGGTAGCCCACGACAGCGCATTGCCCTGGCGGTCGGTGATGGTGACGATGGTGTTGTTGAACGAAGCATGGACGTGAGCGACGCCGTCGGTGATGACGCGCTTGATCTTCTTCTTCGTCTTCTTTTCTGCTGGCTTGGCCATGATCTATCCCTTACTTCCTGATCGCCTTGCGCGGACCCTTGCGGGTGCGGGCGTTGGTACGGGTGCGCTGACCACGCAGCGGGAGACCACGGCGATGACGCAGACCGCGATAGCAGCCCAGGTCCATCAGTCGCTTGATCGCGATACCGATTTCGCGGCGCAGGTCGCCTTCGACGACATACTTGCCGACTTCGGCGCGCAGGCGCTCGATTTCGGGTTCGGACAGATCACGAATCTTCGTGGTCGAGGTGACGCCTGCGGCTTCGCAGAGCTTCTTCGAACGGGTACGGCCGATGCCGTAAATGCTTTGCAACCCGACCCAGACATGCTTCTGGGCTGGCAGGTTGACGCCTGCAATACGCGCCATGACGCGATTCTCCAACTGAGTGATGGCCCGACGGCGCCCAAGCGCCATCCGGCAGGATGGATCAAAAGTGAACTCGGAATTGTAGCAAGGCCTCGGATTGCTTTGAAGCCCGTGGAACCAGAGGTGCCATGGACCCGGCGTGGGGAGTGTGCCCTCGCTCCGGCGCCGGACGGTGTTGATCCGAAAAACTTCTCCGAATCGCCCGTGCTACTCCCGCACAGGACCACCCCGTCACACCCGCGCGCGAGACGTCGCGCGAGCCGCCCTTCTGATCGGAAGATCGTGGCCCGGGAACCAGGCCGTCTTCACGCAATGAAGATCTAGTGTAGCACTTATCCGCGCGCAAGACCGCCGCGCGAGCCGCCCTTCAGGTTGGCCTTCTTCAGCAGGCTCTCATACTGGTGCGACATCAGATGCGCCTGGATCTGCGCGATGAAGTCCATCACCACCACCACCGCGATCAGCAGCGAGGTGCCGCCGAAGTGGAACGAGGTGCCGAGCTGGGTACGCATGATTTCCGGCAGCAGGCAGACGATCACCAGATACAACGAACCAGCCGCGGTCAGGCGGGTCAGCACGCCATCCACGTAATCGGCCGTCGCCTTGCCCGGACGGATACCCGGGATCAGCGCACCCGACTTCTTGAGGTTGTCGGCGGTTTCCTGCGAGTTGAATACCAGCGCCGTGTAGAAGAACGCAAAGCCGATGATCAGTGCAGCGAACACCAACATATGCACCGGCTCGCCCGGCCCAAGCGCATTGGCGATCTTCTGCAGCCACGAGCCCACGCCACCCGAGGCCGCCTGGCCCGACCACATCGACAGCGTCGCCGGGAACGCCAGGATGCTCGATGCGAAGATCGGCGGAATCACGCCAGCCATGTTGAGCTTGAGCGGAAGGAACGAGGTCTGGTTCATGTACGCATTGCGACCGCCCTGGCGGCGCGCGTAGTTGACCGTGATCCGCCGCTGCCCACGCTCGACGAACACCACGAACAGCGTAAACGCCAGGATGGTGATGACGATCAGCAACAGCGAAATGAAGCTCAGATTGCCTTCGCGGAACGCCTCGACGGTCTGGATCGCCGCCGCAGGAAGGCCTGCAACGATGCCCGCAAAGATGATCAGCGACACGCCGTTACCGATACCGCGCTCGGTGACCTGCTCACCCACCCACATCAGGAAAATGGTGCCGGCCGTCAGGGCGATCACTGCGGTCAGCACGAAGCCCATGCCCGGTGCATACACCACCGGGGCCCCGCCCGGAGCGGTCTGGTTCTGCAGTGCGAGCGCGATACTGCCGCCCTGCACCACCGCCAGCAACACCGCACCGATGCGCGAATACTGGGTGATCTTGCGTCGGCCTGATTCGCCTTCCTTCTGCATCGCCTTGAGGGCGGGAAAGATATGCGTGGCCAACTGGATCACGATCGATGCCGAGATGTACGGCATCACGTTCAACGCAAAAATACTGAAACGGTGCAGGGCGCCGCCCGAGAACATGTTGAACATGTCCACGATGCCGCCGCCCTGCGCCTGCATCAACGAAAGCATGGCATCGGGATTGACGCCCGGCACCGGCACATAGCAGCCGATGCGATAGACGATCAATGCCCCGAGGACGAACAGTAGCCGCTGGCGAAGTTCCGTGAACTTGCCGAGCCCGCCACCGAGGTTACCAATGCCAGCCTGCGCCATCTGCCGATTACTCCTCTACGCTGCCGCCGGCAGCTTCGATTGCCGCCTTGGCGCCTGCGGTGGCCGCAACGCCCTTCAGCACGAACTTCTTGCTCAGCTCGCCCTTCAGCACGATCTTCGCCTTCTTGGCGCGGCTCGGGACCAGATTGGCCGCACGCAGCGCTGCGAAGTCGACATCACCGGCTTCCAGCTTGTCCAGCTGGTAGGACAGCACTTCGGCGGTATCGCGCGCCATCTTGGAGCGGAAACCGATCTTGGGCAGACGGCGCTGCATCGGGGTCTGGCCGCCTTCGAAGCCGGCCTTGATCTTGCCGCCACCCTTACGGGCGAACGAACCCTTGTGACCGCGACCAGCGGTCTTGCCGAGGCCGGAACCGATACCACGACCGACGCGGGTGCGCTCGGTACGGGCGCCATCGGCGGGCTTGAGGTCATTAAGACGCAGAGTCATTGGATTACTCCTCAACCTTGACGAGGTAGTGAACCGTATTGATCAGGCCACGCACCTGCGGGCTGTCCTTCAGTTCACGCACATCGTTGAGCTTATTCAGGCCCAACGCACGCACCGATAGGCGGTGACGTGCCTGGGTTCCACGCAGGCCACCCACCAGGCGCACCTTGACGGTCTTGTTGGTGTCCTTAGCCATGGTTTAGCTCCTCCACTTTCTTGCCGCGCTTGGCCGCAACACGCGCCGGCGACTGCACTTCCGACAGACCCTTCAGGGTTGCACGGACCAGGTTGATCGGGTTACGCGAACCGACGGCCTTGGCCAGCACGTTCTTGACGCCAACCGCTTCCAGCACTGCGCGCATGGCGCCGCCCGCGATGACGCCGGTACCTTCCGAAGCCGGCTGCATGTAGACGCGTGCCGCGCCATGGCCCGACTTGACGGCATGCCACAAGGTGCCGTTGTTCAGATCGACGGTCGCCAGGTTCTTGCGCGCCTGCTCCATCGACTTCTGGATGGCCACCGGCACTTCGCGCGCCTTGCCATAGCCGAAACCGACCTTACCCAGACCATCGCCGACCACGGTCAGCGCGGTGAAGGTGAACTGGCGACCGCCCTTGACCGTCTTGCTGACGCGGTTGACCGCGACCAGCTTCTCGATCATGCCATCGTCGACTTTCTCTTCGCGGTTACGGTCGCGATCACGACCCCGCGGTGCACGTTCTTCTGCCATCTTGATTCCTTGATTGATTGGGTATGTACGGCTCGAGGCCGCTTATGGTTGTGAGGTCCAACGGTGTTCCCGATGCCGTTGCAGAAGAACGGGTCGGTCCGGCCTTGACCCGGCCGGCGGAACGCAAGGGCGGCTTGCAGCCACCCTTGCAGCAGTACTCAGAACTGCAGGCCGCCTTCGCGAGCTGCGTCTGCCAGGGCCTTGATGCGGCCATGGTAGCGGTAGCCCGAGCGGTCGAATGCGACCTTCTCGATGCCCGCCGCCTTGGCGCGCTCGGCGATCAGCTTGCCGACCTTGGTGGCCGCATCGCTGTTCTTGCCGTTCTTCAGGCCTTCCTTGACGTCGGCCTGCAGCGTGTTCGCCGCAGCGATGACCTTGGAGCCATCAGCGGTGAAGACCTGCGCATACAGGTGCTGCCCGGTGCGCAGCACCGACAGACGCGCGACGCCCAGTTCGCGGATGTGTGCACGGGTCGACTTGGCGCGACGCAGGCGGGCGGTGTTCTTGTTGATGCTCATGATATTTATCCTACGAAAGCTGAAGGGAAAGCGCGCTCCTGTCAAAAGTCCGCACATGGATGTGCGGGCTCTTGCGAGGGACTCGCCATTAAGCCTTCTTGGCTTCCTTGCGAATGATGACTTCACCGGCGTACTTCACACCCTTGCCTTTGTAGGGCTCCGGCGGACGGAAACCGCGGATCTTGGCAGCAACTTCGCCGACGCGCTGCTTGTCGGCGCCCTGCACCACGATTTCGGTCTGGCTGGGGGTCGCCAGGGTGATGCCTTCCGGCGCCACGAACACCAGCGGATGCGAGAAACCGAGCGCCAGGCTCAGATCCTTGCCCTGCATGGCGGCACGGTAGCCCACGCCGACCAGCTCGAGCTTGCGCTCGAAGCCTTCGGACACGCCCTTGACCATATTGGCCAGGATGGCGCGCACGGTGCCGGTGATGGCGATCTGCGACGGATCATTGGCCGACAGGGTGGCGACGCCGCCGTCGACGGCGATTTCCACGCCAGCCGGCTTCGGCAGGGTCAACGTGCCCTTCGGGCCCTTGACGCTGACCAGCTCGGGCTGGACGCTGAGTTCAACACCCTTCGGAAGGGACACGGGCTTCTTGGCTACACGGGACATGTTCGACTCCTTCCCTTAGGCCACGAAGCACAGGACTTCACCACCAACACCGGCTTCGCGAGCCTGTGCGTCGGTCATGATGCCCTTCGACGTGGAGATGATGGCGATACCCAGGCCACCCAGGACCTTGGGCAGCTCGGTCTTGCCGCGGTACTGACGCAGACCCGAGCGCGAGAAACGCTTCAGGGTCTCGATGACCGGACGGCCTTCGAAATACTTCAGCACGATTTCCAGCTCCGACTTGTTGTTTTCGGTGGCCGTAACGCGCAGGTCGGTGATGTAACCCTCGTCCTTCAGGACTTGGGCGATCGCAACCTTGATCTTGGACGACGGCAGTTTCACCGTCTGCTTACCAACCGCTGCCGCATTCTTGATGCGAACCAGCAGGTCGGCGATGGGATCAGTCATGCTCATATGAGTACCTTTGAGTGCACCGATATCCGCTTTCGCGAAAATCTTGTGTTTTCCTGGGGACGGGCCAGGACCCTTCACGCACCGCCAAGCCCGCAGCGGGCAAGACAGAAGCGGGAGTATACGACAAAAGAGCCCGACTTGCGTCGGACTCCCCTGTTGAACAGAACAAACCTGTCCAGACCGGCCGCGAACGGCCGGATTGCTGTTACCAGCTTGCCTTGCGCAGGCCCGGAACGTCGCCGTTCATGGTGGCCTTGCGCAGCATGTTGCGACCCAGACCGAACTTGCGGTAGACACCGCGCGGACGACCGGACAGCTCGCAACGGTTGCGGTGGCGGCTCGGCGAAGAGTCGCGCGGCAGCTTCTGCAACTTGGTCGAAGCCTCAATCTTCTCGTCGTAGGACGCATCCTGACTGGAGAGGATCTTCTTCAGCGCATCACGCTTGCCGGCAAATTTCTTCGCCAGCTTTGCACGCTTGATGTCGCGGTGGATCATGGAGGTCTTAGCCATGTCTCTAACCCTTAGTTACGGAACGGGAACTTGAACGCTGCCAGCAGCGCCTTCGCTTCCGCATCCGTCTTGGCGGTGGTGGTGATGGCGATATCCATGCCGCGGATCGCATCGACGGCGTCGAAGTCGATTTCCGGGAAGATGATCTGCTCCTTCACGCCCATGTTGAAGTTGCCACGACCGTCGAAGGAGCGACCCGACACACCACGGAAGTCGCGCACGCGCGGCAGCGAGATGTTGATCAGACGATCCAGGAACTCGTACATCTTGGCGCGACGCAAGGTGGTCTTGCAGCCGATCGGCCAACCGTCACGAATCTTGAACGATGCGACCGAGACACGCGACTTGGTGACCACCGGCTTCTGGCCGGAGACCTTGGCCATGTCGGCGACCGCATTTTCCAGAATCTTCTTGTTGGTTGCCGCCTCGCCCACGCCCATGTTGAGCGTGATCTTGACCAGCTTGGGGACTTCCATCGGATTGGTGTAGCCGAATTCCTTCATCAGGGCCGGCACCACGTTTTCCTTGTAAAACTTTTCGAGACGAGTGTTCATGATCTCATTCCTCAGGCGTCGAGCGCCTCACCGCTGGAGCGGAACACACGCAGTTTGCGTCCATCCTCCAGCACCTTGAAGCCAACGCGCTCGCCCTTGCCCGTTGCCGGGTTGACGATATTCACGTTGGAGATATGGATCGACGCTTCACGCTCGACCACGCCGCCGGCGACACCCGCCTGCGGGTTCGGCTTGGTGTGGCGCTTGATGACGTTGGCGTTGGCGACGATCACGCGATCGCCGTCCACACGCACCACTTCACCCTGCTTACCCTTGTCCTTGCCGGTGTTGATGACGACCTGGTCGCCCTTCTTGATACGGTTAGCCATGTGTATGTTCTCCGCTCACAGCACTTCGGGAGCGAGCGAGACGATCTTCATGAACTTCTCGGAACGCAGCTCGCGCGTCACCGGCCCGAAGATGCGGGTCCCGATCGGCTCCTGCTTGTTGTTCAACAGCACAGCGGCATTGCCATCGAAGCGGATCAGCGAACCGTCGGGACGGCGCACACCCTTGCGGGTACGCACCACGACGGCGTCGTAGACTTCGCCCTTCTTGACCTTGCCACGCGGAATGGCGTCCTTGACGGTCACCTTGATGATGTCGCCAATGTGTGCGTAACGGCGCTTGGAGCCGCCCAGCACCTTGATGCACATCACTTCCTTGGCACCCGAATTGTCGGCGACATCGAGGTAGCTCTGCATCTGGATCATGATTCAGATCTCCCTTATTCGGCCGAACGGGTGACGATTTCGACCACCCGCCAGTTCTTGGTCTTGGACATCGGAGCAATTTCGGTCACACGCACGACATCGCCTTCGTTGCAGGCATTGTCGGCGTCGTGCGCGTGCAGCTTGGTCGAACGCTTGATGTACTTACCGTACAGAGCATGCTTGACCTGGCGCTCCACCAACACGGTGACCGTCTTGTCCATCTTGTTGCTGACGACACGGCCTTCGACCGTGCGCAGCGTCTGCTTTTGATTGTTGTCGCTCATCGCGGCCGTCCTTACTTGGTGCTGCCGAGCAGGTGCTTGACGCGAGCGATCTCGCGGCGCACCCGGCGGGTTTCGTGGGTCTTCGGCAGCTGGCCGGTGACCTGCTGCATGCGGAGCGAGAACTGCTCCTTACGCAGATCGATCAGGTGGGCCTTCAGTTCGTCAGCCGACTTTTCGCGGAGTTGTTTGATATCCATCAGCGCACCGTCCGGGTCACGAAAGTGGTGGTCACCGAGAGCTTGGCGGCGGCAAGGCGGAATGCCTCACGTGCAGTCTCTTCGGGGATACCCTCGATTTCATAGATCATGCGGCCCGGCTGAATCTGCGCGACCCAGTACTCCACGTTACCCTTACCGGAGCCCATGCGGACTTCGATCGGCTTCTTGGTGATCGGCTTGTCGGGGAACACACGGATCCACATCTTGCCGCCCTTCTTGACATGGCGACTGATCGTGCGGCGTGCTGCTTCGATCTGACGCGCGGTCAGCTGACCGTGCGCAGTGGCCTTCAGGCCGTACTCGCCGAAGCTGACGGCGTTTCCGCTCCATGCCAGGCCGTCGTTACGGCCCTTGTGCATCTTGCGATATTTGGTTCGCTTGGGTTGCAACATTGCCGTTACCTCGCTTCACGAGCCGGGCGCGACGGGCGGTCACCGCGATCGCCGCGATCGTTACGATCGTTGCGCGGGCTGTCGTCCTGCTTTTCCTGGCCAACCTGGGAGAAGTCGAAAACCTCGCCCTTATAGATCCAGACCTTGATGCCGATGATGCCGTACGTCGTGGACGCTTCGGCAAAACCGTAATCAATGTCGGCACGGAGCGTGTGCAGCGGCACGCGGCCTTCGCGGTACCACTCCGAACGGGCGATTTCCGCACCGTTGAGGCGACCACCGACGTTGACCTTGATGCCCAGCGCGCCCACGCGCATCGCGTTACCCACCGAGCGCTTCATCGCGCGGCGGAACATGATGCGACGCTCGAGCTGCTGCGCGATCGACTCGGCAACCAGCTGCGCGTCCAGCTCGGGCTTGCGCACTTCGGTGACGTTGATGTGCGCCGGAACGCCCATCAGCTCGCTCACTTCCTTGCGCAGCTTTTCGATGTCCTCGCCACGCTTGCCGATCACCACGCCCGGGCGGGCGGTATGAATGGTCACGCGGGCGGTTTTGGCAGGGCGCTCGATCAAGATCTTGCTGATACCTGCCTGCGCGAGCTTCTTGCGCAGCATTTCACGCACTTTCAGGTCGGCTGCCAGGTAACCGGCGAACTCGGCCTTGTTTGCGTACCACTTGGAATTCCAGTCCTTGGCGATGCCCAGGCGAATTCCAGTCGGATGAACTTTATGACCCATGGTCTTTTCCTTTCCGCTTACTTGGCGGCGCCCACAACCACAGTGATGTGGCTGGTGCGCTTGAGGATGCGGGTACCGCGGCCTTTCGCCCGCGCCATGAAACGCTTCAGGGAGGGACCCTCATCAACCATGATGGTCTTGACCTTCAGCTCGTCGACATCCGCGCCCTGATTGTTCTCGGCATTGGCGATCGCCGACTCCACCACCTTCTTGATCAGGTGAGCAGCCTTCTTGTCCGAGAACTTCAGCAGATTGACCGCACGTTCGGCGGACAAACCACGCACCTGGTCGGCGACCAGGCGGGCCTTCTGCGGGGAGATGCGCGCGGTGCGCAGGATTGCTTTCGCTTCCATCGTCATCTCTCCTTACCTACCCGACTTCTTGTCGCCACCGTGACCCTTGAAGGTCCGGGTGACGGCGAATTCGCCGAGCTTGTGGCCGACCATATTCTCGTTGACGAGCACCGGAATGTGGTTCTTGCCGTTATGCACGGCGATGGTGATGCCTACCATTTGCGGCAGGATCATCGAACGGCGCGACCAGGTCTTGATCGGCTTCTTGCTACCCGCAGCAGACTCCACCTTCTTTGCAAGGTGGTGATCGACGAACGGGCCCTTCTTGAGTGAACGTGCCATGGTCGATTAGCCCCTACGATCGCGGACGATGAACTGCTGGGTGCGCTTGTTCTTGCGCGTCTTGTAACCCTTGGTCGGCACACCCCACGGGGTGACCGGATGCGGATTACCCTGACCGGCTTTGGCTTCACCACCACCGTGCGGGTGGTCGACCGGGTTCATGGCCGCACCGCGAACGGTCGGGCGAACACCGCGCCAACGCTTGGCGCCGGCCTTGCCCAGCTTCTCGAGGTTGTGCTCGTCGTTGCCGACTTCGCCGATGGTGGCGCGGCATTCGACCGGCACCTTGCGCATTTCGCCCGAGCGCAGACGCAGCGTGGCGTAGATGCCTTCGCGAGCGACCAGCTGGACGGCTGCACCGGCAGCACGTGCGATCTGAGCGCCCTTACCCGGCTTCAGCTCGATACCGTGGACCGTCGTACCGACCGGGATATTGCGCAGCGGCAGCGTGTTGCCGGTCTTGATCGGCGCGTTGGCACCGGCAATGACCTGATCGCCAGCCTTCAGACCCTTCGGAGCGATGATGTAGCGGCGCTCGCCGTCGACATAGCACAGCAGGGCGATATGAGCGGTACGGTTAGGATCGTATTCGATCCGCTCCACACGCGCCGGAATGCCTTCCTTGTTGCGCTTGAAGTCGATGATGCGGTAGTGCTGCTTGTGACCGCCACCGACGTGACGCACGGTGATGCGGCCATGGTGGTTACGACCACCGGACTTGCTCTGCGAGTCGAGCAGCGCCGCGTGCGGTGCGCCCTTGTGCAGATCGGGAGTAACCACGCGCACGGCGGAACGACGGCCGGCGGAGGTGGGTTTGAACTTCATCAATGGCATGGGATGGACCTCAGGCCTTGGCCGTTACGTCGATGGACTGACCATCGACCAGGCGGACGTACGCCTTGCGCCAATTGCCACGGCTGCCAGCACGGTTACGGAAGGACTTGCTCTTGCCCTTGACGTTGACCACGTTGACGGCCTCGACCTTGACGTCGAACAACTGCTCGACCGCGGCCTTTACATCGGCCTTGGTGGCTTCGTTCGAGACTTCGAAGACATACTGGTTGGAGATTTCCTGCAGGCGCGCGGTCTTTTCGGAGACTCGCGGAGCACGCAGCACGCTGAAGATTTTTTCGTTGCTGCTCATGCCAGCCACTCCTCGACCTTCTTGACCGCATCGGCGGTGATCACGACCGTATCGGCCCCGACCAGGGCGACCGGATCCAGACCCTGCACGTCACGCACCTGCACATACGGCAGATTGCGGGCGGACAGATACAGGTGCTCGGACGCTTCTTCGGTGACGATCAGCGGGCGCTTGCCCACGTCCAGTCCCTTCAGCTTCTCGATCAGGCCCTTGGTCTTGGTCGCTTCGAGGTCGAACGCGTCGACGATCATCAGACGGCCCTGACGGTTCAGCTCGGAGAAGATCGCGCAGATGGCCGCGCGGTACATCTTGCGGTTGACCTTCTGCTCGAAGCTGCGCGGCTTGGCCGCAAAGGTCACGCCACCGCCGACGAAGATCGGAGCCGTCAGCGCGCCATGACGCGCACCGCCGCCCTTCTGCTTCTTCGACTTCTTGGTCGTGCCGTTGACTTCCGAACGCGTCTTCTGCGCCTTGGTACCGGCGCGCCCGGCGTTGCGATAGGCGACGACGACCTGATGAACCAGATCTTCGCTGAATTCGCGACCGAACACGGCGTCGGAGACCGAGACCTTGTTGTTGCTACCCGTGATAACGAGTTCCATCGTCATCTCTCCTTATGCCTTGCTCGCCGGACGGACGATCACGTCGCCACCAGCTGCGCCAGGCACGGCGCCGCGGATAGCAATCAGACCACGCTCGACGTCGACCTTGACCACTTCCAGGTTCTGCGTGCTCTGCTGCACGGCGCCCATGTGGCCCGACATCTTCTTGCCCGGGAAAACGCGACCCGGCGTCTGGCGCTGACCCAGCGAACCCGGCGCGCGATGCGACAGCGAGTTACCGTGGGTTGCGTCGCCCATACGGAAGTTGTAGCGCTTGATGGTGCCCTGGAAACCCTTACCCTTGGTGACGCCCTGGACGTCGACCTTCTGGCCGACCTCGAAGATGTCCGCCTTGATTTCGCCGCCGACGGCGAAATCGCCGAGCTGGGCGTCTTCGACGCGGAATTCCCACAGGCCGCGACCCGCTTCCACCTTCGCCTTGGCGAAGTGGCCAGCAGCCGGCTTGTTGACCAGCGCGGCACGACGGGCGCCAACGGTAATCTGCACGGCGCTGTAGCCGTCGGTTTCGACGGTCTTGATCTGCGCGATGCGGTTCGGAGTTGCTTCGATCAGCGTAACCGGCACCGAGCGACCGTCTTCCGTGAAGACGCGACTCATGCCAGCCTTGCGGCCCACGAAGCCCAACGAATATTTCTTCGTCATGGTCGTAGTCCTCAGGTCAACTTGATCTGTACATCGACGCCAGCCGCGAGTTCGAGCTTCATCAGCGCGTCCACGGTCTTGTCGTTGGGGTCGACGATATCGAGCACGCGCTTGTGCGTGCGGGTTTCGTATTGGTCACGCGCATCCTTGTCGGCATGCGGGGATACGAGGATGGTGTAACGTTCGATCTTGGTCGGCAGCGGGATCGGGCCACGCACTTGCGCGCCGGTCCGCTTGGCCGTCTCGACGATCTCGCTGGCCGAACGGTCGATCAAACGATGATCGAACGCCTTCAACCGAATCCGGATCTTTTGTTCCGACATGACGGAAGCTTCCTTCGTTAAAAGAGCGACGGGCAAGGCCTCTGGGATACCTGCCCCGATATTCCTGCGTAGATGAAGTCGCCGCGCATCCTGCCGGCGAGGGCATTCCTCCGCCCAAAAACTGAGGCAGCCCGGTAAACCGGCCTGCCCAGACGGAAAAGTATAGTGCGCAACAAGAGCACGGTCAACAACCTGTGAGTTGTTGAATGCTCCATGCAACGCGACCTTCCCGGTCTGGCGAACACGAGCGGCCTCCTGCCGTTCTTTTCGCTGTAGCTCGGCGCCCTACCCAGGGACACCGAGCCGCTCATTTTAACGGAGCGCATACAGCCCATGCAAGCCCCTATCGCCGACGCGATGACGCACCACGCCGACTTCCGGCTCAGGCATTCGCCACAAAAAAGGGCCAGCTTGCGCCGGCCCTTCTTCGCTGCGCGGGCGACCAAGGCCGCCGCAATGCAGGCTTCTTACTTGACGATCTTGGCAACCACGCCGGCGCCGACGGTACGACCGCCTTCACGGATGGCGAAACGCAGGCCTTCGTCCATCGCGACCGGGTTGATCAGGGTCACGCCCATCTTCACGTTGTCGCCCGGCATCACCATTTCCACGCCTTCCGGCAGCTGGCAGGCGCCAGTGATGTCGGTGGTGCGGAAGTAGAACTGCGGACGGTAGCCCTTGAAGAACGGGGTGTGACGGCCGCCTTCGTCCTTGGACAGCACGTAGACTTCGGCTTCGAACTCGGTGTGCGGCTTGATCGAACCCGGCTTGCACAGCACCTGGCCGCGCTCCACGTCGTCACGCTTGGTGCCGCGCAGCAGCAGACCGGCGTTGTCGCCTGCCTGGCCCTGGTCCAGCAGTTTACGGAACATTTCCACGCCGGTGACGGTGGTCTTCTGGGTATCGCGGATGCCGACGATTTCGATTTCGTCGCCGACCTTGATGATGCCGCGCTCGATACGACCGGTCACCACGGTGCCGCGGCCGGAGATCGAGAACACGTCTTCGACCGGCATCAGGAAGGGACGGTCGACGTCGCGGGTCGGCTCCGGAATGAACGAATCCAGTGCCTCGACCAGCTTCAGGATCGCCGGCACGCCGATGTCGCTTTGATCACCGTCCAGCGCCAGACGGGCCGAACCGTGAATGATCGGCGTGTCGTCGCCCGGGAAGTCGTACTTGCTGAGCAGCTCGCGCACTTCCATTTCGACCAGCTCGAGCAGCTCGGCGTCGTCGACCATGTCGGCCTTGTT
>NZ_JAJGQG010000069.1:0-1325 GCF_020783795.1 Xanthomonas sp. NCPPB 1067 | reverse complement strand
GCCACCGCTAATTGTTATCTCACCCTCCGCGGGCTACCCAACTTTCTTGCGAATAGTAGCCGACCATTGGCAACCTGTAAGCATAAGAATAACAGCCGCCGCATTGGCGACAAGAACGATTTTGCGCTTTTGCATTTTAAAATCCTTACTGATTAGCCCCATCCCTCAGCCGTAGTTGCAGGATCTGCGACGCTGCGGTTGGACAATGACCCCAGCTCAAGGCAACGGAGGTGGGAGATGGGCATCAACATCGTGCAGTTTCAGCCAGGCTTGTCGCTGAGCGAGTTCATGGATCGCTACGGAACCGAAGCCAAGTGCTACCGGGCATTGTATCGGTGGCGCTGGCCGAAGGGATTTCGCTGCCCGCGGTGTGACGGCCGCGCGCGCTCGCGCTTTCGACGCGATGATCAGGTGTACTACCAGTGCCGGGCGTGCCGGCATCAAACCACCTTGCGTGCCGGCACGCTGTTGCAATCCAGCAAGCTGTCTTTGCGCCTGTGGATGCAGGCGATGTACCTGCTGACATCCAGCAAGACCAACCTGGCGGCGCTGGAGTTGAAGCGCCATCTCGGAGTGACCTATAAGGTGGCTTGGCGCATGAAGCACAAGATCATGCAGGCGATGACCGAGCGCGAAGAGCCGCGAAAACTCAGCGGATTCGTGCAAATCGATGACGCGTACCTTGGCGGCGAACGCACCGGAGGCAAGCGCGGACGAGGCTCGGAGAACAAACAGCCGTTCGTGATCGCGGTGCAAGTGGACCACAACAATGAACATCCTAGCTTTGCGGTGATCGAGCCGGTGAAGGCCTTTGACAACGCCTCGCTGATGGACTGGATCGCGCGCCGTCTGGAGCCGGAGTGTGAGGTCTATAGCGACGGCCTGGCGTGCTTTCGCCGTCTGGAGGAGGCCGGGCATGCCCACACCACCCTCGATACCGGCGGCGGTCGTGCTGCAACCGACGTCCAGGGAGCACGTTGGTTGAATGTGGTGCTGGGCAATGTCAAACGCGCCATCAGCGGGACCTACCATGCGGTGGGCCAGGCCAAGTATGCAAGGCGCTACCTAGCCGAGGCGGCCTATCGCTTCAACCGCCGATTCGACCTGAAACAGATGCTGCCGCGGCTGGCGACGGCGCTGCTGCGCTGCACACCTTGCCCAGAGCGCGTTTTGCGTATGGCAAGCAACTTCCATGGCTGAGGGATGGGGCTAATCAGGTTTTGTTTTGATAGAGTGCACCCACTAGTTTGCTTCCCGGAAAACGACCGCTTGTTTCATGTCTCGCCATCGATCGCTTTTAAAGAAATGATGGATTTAGCGTTGCC
>NZ_JAJGQG010000068.1:0-1466 GCF_020783795.1 Xanthomonas sp. NCPPB 1067 | reverse complement strand
TTCTTCACGTCCAATCTCCTCGGGGTAGGGAATTGGACTCCAAACCAAGGTGCTACTCAAACTGGGGGGGACGTCGGATGGGGCAGTCACGGGTTGGCATCCTGCACTGAGAAATGGCATGAGAAAGAGAGCGACACGCCCCATAATCTCGGGATTCACTTGAATGATTCCGCTGCCCCACGCGTATTTTGTGCGATGAGGATATGCAATCTTGCCCATAATCCTGGGTATAATCGATAACATCAAGATAGCACCGGCACATTGACGCGAACTAGTAGATTTACCACAGACTTAAAGCCGCCCTATCGATTAACAAGTCAAAGGTTAGCCGGGCATTTATTGAAAGCGCTAAAACCATGGGAGATCGGTGCTAATGCATGAGCTGACCTTGCATTTACCTAATACTGATTGATGACCGTAGAATGCGACGTTTGGACTCGGTGGGAGCCCGCAATCTTTGGCAGTGCAGCATGCAAAAAGCGAAGGGGACAGTTGCTCTATTCGTGGACCATTCCATGTCCTTGACCTGATTCAAAGACCAGTATCGCGACGAACGGGAAAATCTAGAACTTATAAGAAATCAATAATTTTTAAAAATTGGCTCGGAGCATGCTGAATAGAGAACTCCGCATCTAAACCCGCTCGCTGACGCGCATCCATCTTTTGCTCTGTTCTCAACGTCCTCTAATGAAGGCCCTCTAGCAAAGTACGGCGCGCCGGGTACATCCCTGCCATCTTTTTGGGGGCCAGCTATGGCGGCGCATTGGTTCTGATAACTCTCCCAGACTTTGCAGCTAGCGCCCCCGCCTTCCAAGCACTTGTTGAGCGCATCTTTCTCTGCTTCACGCTTTGAAAGTTTCCCTAGCGAAACACCAAGGATTCCATTCTTAGGATCGTGGGCTACTGAGCCCCACGTTTTTATCCACTTACCTATCGGTTTAGGATCTTGCTGCCCGGAGCCGCCTTGTGGAATGGGTGCGCACGCTGCTACGCCTTGACCGCCGATTGGATACTGTCCGGGTGGGCAACCCTGTTCTGCTGCTGCAGAAAACGCGCTCGTTAAAACCAAAAGAAATGCAAATATCTTCACATTCATATAAATTTCCTTCAGGCAAAAATGAAGTTACCTAGACGCTGTTACCTTCATTTCTGCTGGCATTTCCTCGCGAGCCAGCAACTTGGATAGGTGTCGAATTGTTACTACCAGTGATTACCCTATTGGCGCTCGTCGAGTCCGCGCCTCGCTCCTCGCCCGCATTGCTATTTCTTGCTATCTGCGCGGGCATATACGACCCAGCCGGCTGCCCCTGCGGGCCTGGGGCTGCGGTGTTGTTGAATGCCGTGTAGGTCAGGAACGTGCCCATGTTGCCCTGCCATAGCGCGGCGGCAATGGTCGGTATGGTGATGATGAGCATGGTCATGATCAGGCCGATGCCACCCTGCTGCAGGGCCTGGCTGGACAGGCC
>NZ_JAJGQG010000067.1:0-1562 GCF_020783795.1 Xanthomonas sp. NCPPB 1067 | reverse complement strand
GTCAGTTGCATCGTCGTCGTCCCGTTGCGTCTGTGCGATTGTCGCAGGATCAGGGGGAGTTGTTCAGAGTTTCCCTAGTGGCGGATAGGTCATTTCTGCGAAAGATTGAATCCTCCCCCTCTCACGTAGCCGTGATTGCCTTGGTAGGCGACCTCAACAACATAGTCGGTCTTGTCCAGATAAACTAGTTGCTTGACCGGCAAGGGGCTAGAGCTTGTGCCGAGCACCTCGTCACCTTGTATGTCCTTGTAAATCGTCACTTGTCCTCTAGGAATTAGTTCCATGCCGGGGGTGCAGCTAGAAATGCACGCTGCAAAAATAACGGTAAATAATGTCGCCATCACCTTCATTATGGCTTGGCCTGAAAAAGAGGGCGCGATGTTATGACGGCTGGGCTGGCATATAACATCATATTCAATGTCTCGGGGAAGATTGCATTGTATGGAGATAGCGGGGTTCCCATATTTCGCAAGCAGTTTTGAACGGGTGAGCCGCAGTTGTTTGAATGTCCGCTGTATTCTCCTTGGTTGTTTGCAAGGCAGCTTGCCAGAGCCTTTTCTTGTTCTTGGCTCAATGGCATGTGGTGTACAACCGCATCCCTGATTTCGTGCTGTCTGCTTGAATACCATGGATCAATCGTATTTCCATTCGGTCCAAATGAATACCCATTTCCGTATGCGTCCACTGATACGTGACCAAACGTTGAATGCAGTTTCCCGTAGCTGGGCATACCCCCCGTGTACGGCAACGGCATCCAAATATATATGTCGGCAAGTCCAAATGGGTCGATTTTGCCGCCCGGATTGCCAGAGGCGTAGCTGTAGGGGTTGATGCCGCCTGACTGTCCGATTGGATCGGATTGGACATAGCGTGCATCCGAAGGGAGGCTGAGCGTTGCCAGCGCCAATGTGGAGATGAAGGAAGCAAGCAACTTGATCGTCATCGTTCTTTTCCTTTGTATGTAGCTTTCGTCCGTTGAATGACCTGTTGGTATGCCGCGTTTTGCTTGGCTGTTGGCTCTATCCATCCCAGTGCCTCGGCTTTCTGGAACCAGAAAATATTGCTCCGTCTGAGGGTTTCAAAATCGGCTTGCTTTTCCGGATGTGCGGCGGTTTGAGATGGGGCATGCTCCGTGCGAGCAGCCTTCATCATTCGATAATACGCACTGCCTTTTTGTAGTATCGCCATCGTATCCTTAGGGTCGATTTTAATGGCCAAATCGGCGACCGCAATTTGATGAATATATTTGCCTCGATCTCGATAAAACTCCATCAAGGTGCTAAGCATTACCCCGACTGACTCGCGTCTGCTCAGTGGTCGTAGGTATATGCCATTGGTCATTGCCTGTGACGTAATAGCCATTTCCTGTTGATAGCTTGCATCGCGCTTGGTGCCGAAGCTGGTGGCTTCAATGTTGATCCACTGACCTTTATCGTTGCGGAACTTGGCCAAGACGTGCTCTGGGGCTGTTGCCAGGGTTATATCTAGGGATGGTCTGATCAACGGGGCCGGAAGACGAAGCAAGCCGCATCCGCCGCGCTGAGAGCGCTCAAATCCCCGAT
>NZ_JAJGQG010000066.1:0-1726 GCF_020783795.1 Xanthomonas sp. NCPPB 1067 | reverse complement strand
GTCGGGGTGTCATCCAATACCTGCTTGACCAACGCCGCATTGGACTCAGATAGCCTTATTCGGCCGGCATCTTCGGCATGCGCGATCGCCATGCGCAATTCCTCGCGGCCGGCGATCTCGCGGATAACGGCATCCCGTTCACCTGGAACGCCGACCAGATTCTTGCCCGTCGTGCGTGCGTCACCGATCACCTTGGCGATCCGCTGCTCGGAATGAGTGATTGCCGCCCATTCGGCTTCGACGTTGCTCATCGAGCGTAGCGTCTTCAACTGGTCGGCATGGGCAGTGCGGTATTGATCGTACTCGGAGAAGGTGCTGCGGTTTTGCGCGTTGGCCTCGGCCTTGGTCAAGCGATCCGGGGTGGTTGCGAACATATCGCCATTGATCAGGGCGACTTTGAGCGTGTCTTGCAGGTCGTGGACCTTGGCGGCAACGCGCTTCAGTGCAACAGCGTCGTTGCGCATTGCGGCCTCACCATCCGGGGAGTCAATCAGATCGTCAAGATAGCCGAATATTGCTTTCGTGTAGGAGCTGCGCGTGCGTCCTCTGTGTGGAGAAGTTTCGATTTCGTCGGCCAGCTTGCCCTCTACCGGAAGATACAGGCGATTGATCGATACATCCTTGTCGATCAAGTCATGCTCAAGCAACTTCTTGAGCAACCTATGATCGCGGAAGATCGTATTTTCAATGACATGATGACTTTCAAGGATGACGTTACCGGAGGGCATCTTCTCACTCCATTAAGCGGCCAGAAATGCATCGCTCAGCAACCGAAAGCGTCTATCAACCAGACGCCGCGTGTCCTGGGCGATTTGCCAAACCCCTGCGAAATCAAGGTATCGCGCAAGAACCGATCGCAGAAGGCATCTGATGTATAAGGTGTCCTGAAGACATGCGCGTCCCCGATCACGTCTTTCTTGAATGCAAAATCAGCACCACCCGCAACACTGTAGTGCTTGCCATTACGGTATCCGGTCAAGACCTTGACGGTGGATGCCTCCTCGTCGATGGCATCGATAATCCGCACCACCTCGCAAAGGTAATGCGGAGCCCCGGGCGTACCGTCTTCCAGTCGGAAGTCGCATAGAGCGAAGGCGAAGCCCTCCGGGTCCGCAGCTTCAAGAACCTGCTTGAGCGGCTCGGAGATCAGCCAGTAGCTCTTGAATCCACTATGCATATCATTGGGTATATCGCCGATGCAGCTGTCGTAGCGCAGGCGCGGGGTCTCTTTCAATGAAGCCAGCCCCGCATCCTCTCCGGGCAGGCTGTCAGCAATCGAAAACGGCACCGCATCTTCGTTCTCGAACTCCACGCCATGCCCGCGACCACCGCCACGCACGTCGGACCTTAGGAGATAGAACTCGCCTTTCTTGGGTTTATTCTCTGTAGACACCTTCTGCTCCAAGATGCTTTATCGATCAAGCGTAGCAAACTGTTCGCTTGAGATGGCTGGGCTGGCTATCGGCGCCGAACTGGCCGCCCGGGCCGCGCTGCAACTGCATCGCGCCATCGCCCACGAGTCCCTCCACCTCGCGCGTGCGTTGAGTCGCCAGTTCGATCGCTTCGCGCCATTGCGGCTGCAACTCGGTGCCAATGATGCGATAGCGGTACAGCGTCTGCTCGCCCTGTCTGTCTTCCGGCGACTGCCCGATGGCGGCAATCGCCTGCACCTGCTCAGCCAGTGCGGGTTGCAGCAGTGCGCGCGTGGTCTCCAGTTCCAGCACGC
>NZ_JAJGQG010000065.1:0-2013 GCF_020783795.1 Xanthomonas sp. NCPPB 1067 | reverse complement strand
TGTTAGCGCCGATGTAAAACTGACCCACTGCGGCGAAGTAAAAGTGACCCACCTGGGACACGATGGCGGCCTTTTGAAGGCTGCTGATGTTGACTCAGGAGCAAGCAGTGGAGATACGAGTAATGGCCCGCAGGGGCGAGAGTGTCAGAACGATCGCGAAGCAGTTGGACTGCTCGCGCAACACCGTGCGCAGGTACCTGCGCGATCAAGATGCGCAGCGCTGCGGCCCGCGCGAGCCGAGGGCATGCAAGCTCGACGCCTACCAGTGCTATCTGCGCGAGCGCGTTGCGCAAGCACATCCGCGCTGGATCCCCGCGACCGTGCTGCTGCGGGAGATCCAGGCGCGGGGGTATGTCGGCGGCATCAGCCAGCTCAAGGCGTTCCTCGCACCGCTCAAGAAGTCTGAGCCCGAGCCGCTGGTGCGCTTCGAGACGCCCCCGGGTCAGCAGATGCAGGCGGACTTCACCTACGTGCGCCGTGGTCGCGATCCGCTGCTGGCGATGGTCGCCACGCTGGGCTACAGCCGTGCGAGCTACGTGAAGTTCGTGGCATGCGCGGGCGAGGACGTCGCCACCCTGTGCACCGGACTGCGTGAGGCGTTCGACTACTTCGGCGGTGTGCCCGAGCACGTGCTGTTCGACAACACCAAGGCGGTCGTCATCGAGCGCGATGCCTACGGCGAAGGCCAGCACCGCTGGAACAGCGCACTGCGTGAACTCGCCGACAGCTGCGGCTTCAAGCCTCGTCTGTGCCGCCCCTATCGCGCCAAGACGAAGGGCAAGGTCGAGCGCTTCAACGCCTACCTCAAGGGCAGCTTCGTGGTCCCGCTGGCGGCTACCTTGGAGGCCAGCGGGCTTCGGCTCGATGCTCACCTGGCCAACATCCACGTCCGGCGTTGGCTCGACGAGGTCGCCAATGCCCGGGTGCATGCCACGACCAAGGCGGTGCCGGCAGTGCGTCTGGCCGAGGAGCGCGCGGTCATGTTGGCTGCGCCTGCCCTACAAGCGCCCATGCCCGTTCGTCAGCGTGTCGTCCTGCCGTTGCAGAGCCTGCAGCATCCGCTGTCCGTGTACGACGCCTTGCTGGAGGTGGTGTGATGGGCCTGCAGCACGACCGCATCGCCGAGCTGTGCGACCAGCTCAAGCTCATCCGGCTCGCCGGCGACTGGCCTGCGCTCGCGCAGGACGCAGCGCGCCACGGCGCCAGCTTCGCGGACTTCCTGGAGCGTGTACTCGTGAGCGAGCAGGCGGGCCGCGAGGAGCGCAAGCGCACGGTGCTGATGCGGCTCGCGACGATGCCGTCCATCAAGACCCTTGAGCAGTTCGACTGGACCCAGGCGAGTGGCGCCCCGAAGGCACAGATCGTCGAGCTCGGCCACCTGGCCTTCGTCGAGCGCGCCGAGAACGTGGTGATGCTCGGGCCGAGCGGCGTGGGCAAGACCCACATCGCGCTGGCACTGTGCCAGCGTGCCGTCATGGCCGGGCACAAGGCGCGGTTCATCGCGGCGGCCGACCTGATGATGCAACTGGCTGCAGCCAAGGCACAAAACCGGCTCAAGGGCTACTTCAATCGGGCCGTGCTCGGGCCGAAGCTGCTGGTCATCGACGAGATCGGCTACCTGCCCTTCGGGCGGGATGAGGCCAACCTATTCTTCAACGTCGTGGCCAAGCGCTACGAACGTGGCTCGATGGTACTCACCAGCAACCTGCCGTTCACGCAGTGGCACAGCGCCTTCGCCGACGACCAGACACTCACAGCGGCGATGCTCGACCGTCTGCTGCACCATGCCCACATCGTGCAGATCAGCGGCGAGAGCTACCGACTGAAGGACAAGCGCAAGGCCGGACAGACGGCCAGAAGGGCGACGGCAACGGCATGACCGGCGCCGCGCTGCTCGGTTGCTACGGGCCTGGACCTGCGCAGCCGAGCAGCGCGCGGAAGCAGACCCCGGGTGGGTCAGATTTACTTCGGCGATTCGACGGAAAGTGGGTCAGATTTAAATCGGCGTTGACA
>NZ_JAJGQG010000064.1:0-2015 GCF_020783795.1 Xanthomonas sp. NCPPB 1067 | reverse complement strand
CTTCTTCACGTCCAATCTCCTCGGGGTAGGGAATTGGACTCCAAACCAAGGTGCTACTCAAACTGGGGGGGACGTCGCGATCACCGCATGCCAGCGGCTGTGGATGACGCGTCGGTACTCGGCGCTTGCTGCGGCGACGTTGATTGAGTTTCATCAAGCAGTACACGCGCCAGACCCTCTTGTGATTCCACAGATGTCCGCGACGACGGATGATCTGAAAAAGCTTTCCAAATCCGCGCTCGGGAAAACGCTCGGCCAACTCGGACAACAGCGCAATAACCTCCTCATCCCGATCGGGACTGCGCCGATAACGTGCTGTCGAGCGAGCCACGCCAACCACCGCACAAGCCCGGCGCTCGCTCCAGCCATGCTGCTCGATGAGCCAGGCAAAAAGCGGGCGCTTATGCGCCGGGTCTACAGCTTTTTTGCGATGACATCCTTCAATGCATGGTTTTCCATCGCGAACTCGGCGTACATGCGTTTGAGCTTGTTGTGCTCAGTCTCCAGGTCGCGCAGGCGTTGCACGTCAGCGGCCTCCATGCCGCCGTACCTGGACTTCCAGACGTAGTACGTCGCATCGGAAATGCCCAGCTCGCGACAGACATCCTTGACCTGGCGACCGCCCTCGACCTGCTTTAGCGTGGCGACGATCTAGCTCTCGGTGAACTTGCTCTTGCGCATTGTTGGTCTCCTTGGGGGCTAGTGTGCCGGAGACCTCTACTGATGGCTGGATCAATTTTACGGGAGGCTGACAAAACCACCAAGGTCAAGAGCACGCCAAGTAACGCCCATGCGAGGGTGCACATTTCCGCTAAGTATGATCTGAGAAGGAGGATTGGTCATTGTGCATTCCGTAACATCAACGTTCGGCCTAACTACCTAATAGCCCGTTACAATGGGTCCAGCTATATGACTTACCCAAAGCGCACCGCGTGGTGCGCTATCCCTTTGATCCATTTCCAGTTAGAGCGGCTGAGTCCGTCTAACAAGCGGGCGTACAACCAGATCGACGAGACCGAAGTTGGCAGTCGTGAACCAGCGCTTGGGTCGAGTGCAGCCCATACCTGCCCATGAAGCTTCCTCGTTAATTCGGTCCACTTGGAAGTAGTGTTCCACCCCAAGGAGCTCAAGGAGTGTCGAGCTCCTCTAACTCGAAAGTTAGGCCAAGTGATAGTGGTAAGCCCATGTCCACAATTAGCCAACGGAATGTGTTGGTCTAGATGGCACGAATCTGGATGCCGAAAACACTCTTCCCCACTTCTCCACTGTCGAGTTCATCTACAAGACTCGTAGCTAGCCGCTCTAAGTCATCTCGGCTTTGCGGCGCTCTTCAACGACTGCGTACGTGCTGGCACATCCTTCACGGTACCCATAGACGCTTTGATAGCAGAGGCTTGCGCGGCAAGCGGGCATCCTGCCGCGATCTCGTGCATGCTGAGTGCATCGCCGTTTTGCGGCTGCACCACTGGCGCGATGTCGGCAGGAAGCGAATCGCCCCATCGGCGCATGGCATCGAAGACCTCCCGCAACCCTTCACCGCGCGGTGTGAGCCGATACACTACACGCGGCGGAGTTTCTGCGTAGGCCGTACGCACGACCAGTCCTGAACTCTCGAACTGCCGCAACCGATGCGTGAGCGTGTGTGCGCTGATGCCGGCCAACGCCGCTCTGATTTCAGTAAAGCGGAGCGGGCCTGCGAGTAGCTCGCGAACGATCAGCGACGCCCACGGGCCTTCCAGCAGATGCAGAAAGCGGGCGACGCCACAACACGTCTCTTTTGACTTCTCCATTCTCACATCCTAAGGAAACTCTGAACAACTCCGCCTGATCCTGCGACAATCGCACAGACGCAACGGGACGACGACGATGCAACTGACCTTCGGCGACGCGGAGTACAACGGCAAACGCAAGCGGACGCGGCGTGAGGTGTTCTTGGCTGAGATGGACCAGGTCGTGCCGTGGAAGGACCTGCTGGCGCTGATCGAGCCGCACTACCCGAAGTCGGGGCAGCCGGG
>NZ_JAJGQG010000063.1:0-2184 GCF_020783795.1 Xanthomonas sp. NCPPB 1067 | reverse complement strand
AATCCAAGCAACCCAACGAGTCCGCCATGTCGGCGTGACTCAAACCAAGGAGTCTCCGGGAAAGCCGGGGCGGTTCAACCAGTCAGCAACGAGCGTGCCCCGGATCAACAACGCTTAAGGGGCTTGGCTGCATTGCAGTGCGGGCGGCAGCGTCAATGCAATGAAGCTAAGCCAACGTTTCTGATGCACAGGCGCGGGCTACACGAAGTGTCTTGGGATTTTTGGAGGGAGTCTACAAATGCACGCATCGCTTGAAGGCCATCAGCGAACTCAATCATGCTCAGCAACCACTGCCGGCAAGGACGACATGCGTCGTACCCTCGTCATGCTTTTTGCAGCAATTGCTATCGTGTCTCTTGGCGGGTGTGTCACCAAGCCTTATGCAACACCCAATCTCGTTGAAGGCCCTGTGGGTCTCGGAGAGACAGCAGCAGTTGATGGTCCCAAGGTGCGTCCCGACCAAGTGATTGAGGACAGCCGTTGCCCAGCTGACGTTCAATGCATCCAAGCTGGGCGGTTGATCGTCAGGGCGACCGTGATCGGCGGCGGCTAGTCCAAGCAGATTGATCTCACGCTTGGCGTTCCGGTGCCTGTCGCCGATGGCATGTTAACGCTGGTAGACGCCACACCCGTGCCCATCAACGGAGACATCGCTATATCATCCACCACACGTTTCAGCTTCACGTTTCGGGGCGGTCGTTAGCCAAGCGTATTCAACCTTTTAGCGCCCTGGCCGTTCTCACTTTTAGCTTGGTTCGTCAGTGTTAGTGAGCCCATGCCAAGCCAAGATTTCGTCGATCCGCCGCGATACGAATTGAGCATCTTGAGCAGTGAGAGCCTTTTCCGCAATGACCTGGGCCATGCCTGTGAACGCTCGCAAGAAGTGGCAACGGTCGGGGCTCGACGCCCTCAGCGCTGGCACTGCGTCGTCCAAGTGATCAAGGTGGATGCGTAACTCAGCTCTGTCCATAGCCTAAAGTATCGGCAGCGCTGTCGCAGCGTCTGAGACCGAGGACCTCGCGGAAGCTGTATTAGTGCAGGCAAGACGCTGCTCAAACACAGCGTGGAATGAGCAACGTCGATTCAATCCCTGGCTGAGTTTGCTTGCGCCTGGCCAAACTCGTAAACGATGGTATGAAGTCCATCGCAGTGTCAGGCAGCTCTAAGCCCATCGCCGTCCTATCCGATTCAACCAGTAGGTATACGCTCAAACAGTGTGGTATCGCCTTGCCCCTTCAATAGCAGCGAAAGCTCGGCACTACCATCCGGGCGGATCTGTGGGCTGGCTTGGCCATCGCTAAGTTGTCGGCAATATCCTCTATCGTTGGCTGAAATCCAGGCGATCAAAGCACCCGCATTGCGTCCGGCGTAGCGTAATTCCACTTGGCAGTCCCTAGGAGCTCCGTAGCGGAGGCGACCGAGCACATCTCCCGGCCGGACTGAGGTTGCCACGATCTCTAATTGTGCGGATATCAGCCCCGCACCGCGCCAGCGTCCAGCTTCGGCCAGTCCTGTGCCCACGGGATTAAAGGCAATGACCACTGGCCCCTCTCGCCCCTGCAAGGTAAGTTGTACTCCTGCTGTCGACTCCCCGTAATTCACTGCCAGCTAAAACTAGAGGTCTGCGGTTGATGTTGATCACGGAACTCGACAGGCGTTAGTCCGCC
Source organism: Xanthomonas sp. NCPPB 1067 (assembly GCF_020783795.1). NCBI lineage: Bacteria > Pseudomonadati > Pseudomonadota > Gammaproteobacteria > Lysobacterales > Lysobacteraceae > Xanthomonas > Xanthomonas sp. NCPPB 1067. The sequence goes on along the minus strand of NZ_JAJGQG010000063.1, from coordinate 517 downwards.
CAGGCTGTCATGCGGGATCTGTTGGTTGTAGTCGGCGAGCCACTGTTCGGTCTGTTCGCGGACCTCGCTTAGCGTGCGGAAAATGTGCATGTCCAATACGCCACGCCGATAACTGCCGTTGAAGCGTTCGATAAAACCGTTCTGCATCGGACGCCCCGGTTCAATGAAGTCCAAGGCGATGCCCTTACGCTCGGCCCACTCGGACAAGGCCAGCGCGACAAATTCCGGCCCGTTGTCCAAACGCAGCTTGTTCGGATAGCCGCGCCAGGCCGCGATGCGTTCCAACGTGCGGATGACGCGGGCGGCCGGAAGATTCAAGTCCACTTCGATCGCCAAGGCTTCCCGACTGAAATCGTCGATGACATTGAACGTGCGAAAACGCCGACCGTCACATAACGCATCGGACATGAAGTCGATCGACCATCCAGCATTGGGTCGATCGACGTCCCCCCGTCCTGAGTAGCAGTCGGGTTTAGAGTCCGGGGTTGATGATATCGCTGTTGGCAAGTTGTTGTGC
>NZ_JAJGQG010000062.1:0-2218 GCF_020783795.1 Xanthomonas sp. NCPPB 1067 | reverse complement strand
CCTGGTAGTTGAGTTCGCGTGCCTTCTCGTAGCTGGCGACGATGGGCGTGGCGGTAGGGTTGTCTATCCCGTCGTTGCTGGTGTCGGCCCTGCCGTCGCGCGCCCAGGCGGTGCCGTTGAACGACCACTGCGTGCCATCGCGATCGGTCTGGGTGTAGATGGCGCGGTTGTCGAGCAGCTCGGCGGCCTTCTCGCCAGCGGTGCTCAAGAAATAGGCATCGGCTGCGATCAACACCATCGGCCCCGCACCCGAGCTGCCCAACGCATAGGCAGCGGCGGTGCCGCCGGCCCAGCCGCCGATGTTGCGGCCGGCGAAGTGAGCAAGCTCCGATTGTGCGGCGAGCGGATTGTCCTGGCCCAGCAAGCGTGTGGCACGCTGGCCGGCCATCACCGTGTCGGCGGCGGTGGCGAGCAGGCCGGCGGTGCGTAGCGCCTGGTTGGCCGAAAGCTCGCCGACCAAGAACTCGGCGGTTGCGAAACCGCGTTGGCCGAAGGGAATGCGAAGTGGCCGTGCTGCTTCTTCGCCGAGAGTGTTTTCGACTTGCAGGATGCCTTGCTCTGAGAGCGTCAAACGGCCTGCCGCATGGGCCTGCGAGATGGCGCGGCTCAATCGGTTCCTTGCACTGGGATCATCACCACCCCGAGTCAAATTTGCATCGGAATTTGAGATTTCGAGTAGGGTTGTTGTGATGCGTTTTTCAGAATGTACGATTGCTCGCCAACCAATCTCCTCACTCTGCATGGAGTTGATTGCACTGATTTGGGCCGTCTCTTTACTGATGTAGCTTGGCTTCTGCGCATAAAAACTCCTTGTCTCACTTCTAATATCGTCTGCTGTTTTTCCTAACGGCGCATTAATATGTAAATCGCCATTGGACAGGCCGATCCGCAAGAAATCTTGAAACCGTTCAACTCGTCCCGCTAGGCGCTTTCCTGCTTCTAAGTCGCCTTGGTCGAACAACTGGTAATCAATTGTTTGTCTATAGAATCTTAATTCATCGATTATTCCGCGCTGATTCTCGATAATGTGCGCACCGCTATGGGGCGTGATTCCAATGCGATATGCAAAATCTGGCTTTGTTGGTAGGTATATTAAGTTTCTATCTGAGTGAATGTTAAATATACCGGCGCTCTTTAGTTCCTGTAAAAGAGGATCTTTGGGCAGGGTCCGCTGCTCAATTAGATGGTGATCGCGAAAATGAGTAAATTTAGTCGACATAGAGATTTTGTCGATCTCGCTTTAGATGTCGCTCCAATCTGCTGCATCAAAAAACCAAAGTCCGCCCGATTTCTCAGTCGTGGAGATGCCTTCGTGCCTAATTGCGTCTAGCATAATTCGGTCACAACATATTAAAGAAGAGTGACTTATTTGGAAAATGTGTGCGGATCCAATGACATCTTTTCGGAAGGCTAAGCTTGCGCCGCCGCTGAAGTTGTAAGCCTTCCCGCTTACATAATCACTACCCCGTTCGATCCTTAGCTCTGAATGCTCTTCATCGACTGCATCTAGTCTGAGAATAACATCGCAAAGAAAATGGGTGGGTCCATATGTCCCATCAGGCATTAGGAAATCAGTTTCAGCGAATTCGAAGGCCGAAGGGTCTATTCGCTCAAATACGTTTTTCAATTTTTCAGAAACAAGCCAGTAGCCGCTAAATGTTCCTTCCAGATGTTGCGGCATATCTCCTTTCTTGGGGTCGTAAATCAAACGCGGCTTTTCGCGTAGCGGCGGGAACCCGCCCTCCCAAGGTCTCAGACTCCGCTTCGGCGGCGTTAGCAATTCCTTCTCATTATCGAAAACAACGCCGTGCCCTGGCCCAGGGATGCGGGAGTCGAGTGTTAAGACGAAGAACTCACCTTTTTGTGGCTTGTTGTGCAATGTCATTCTGGCTCGCTTACGTTGACAGCGGCAATGGCGCTCCGGATACAGCTACGCATGATGCCCGTGCTTGGTCCGCGACACAGTAGGAAATTTCTGACAAGACATCGATTGCTTTTTCCTTGCAAACAGGGGGGCGCGCGCGGTCTACAGTTCCAGCACGCGGTTGCCATCGGGTGGAGCGCCGTTGCTGGTCCACTGGCCTTCGATGTTGCGGTAGTAGCGCTGGCCGTCTGAAGCGGTCAACGCATCCGGGTCGGGTAGCGCCTGCTGCACCGCTGGCGACATCGGCAGGCCATCGGCCGCCCAACCGCTACGGTGATGCGCCAGTTCGTAGCG
>NZ_JAJGQG010000061.1:0-2338 GCF_020783795.1 Xanthomonas sp. NCPPB 1067 | reverse complement strand
AATCTTGGGTGGGCGCCCCATCTCGATCCCTTGTTTCCACGTTGGGATCATAGATTACCATTATGTAAACACCCTCTCAGATCGCACCGCTTTGTATTTTCTGGCTGAATTTTATTTTCTGACTGTAATTGACAACGACGCCGCAGCGCTGACGTCAAAGGGTACACTGACACCGCAGGACCCTTATCGCCAGCCGACCAATACCACTGACCGTCCCAGCCTGAGCAACGCCGACGGCCGGGCAGCCGATGGCCTCCCGATGTCACCAGCGGTGCAGCAGGCGCTGCCCGACCCGGATGCGTTGACCGCCTCCAACGGCCAGCGCTATTACCGTCGCGCAGTTTGCTACGCTTGACCGCAAGAGCGTTTTGGAGAAAACAGTGTCTACCCAGAATAAGCCCAAAAAAGGTGAGTTCTATCTCCTTAGGTCCGATATGCGTGGCGGTGGTCGAGGGCATGGTGTGGAGTTCGAGAACGAAGATGCAGTGCCATTTTCCCTCGCTGACAGCCTGCCCGGAGAGGATGCGGGGCTGGCTGTGTTGAAGGAGACCCCGCGCCTGCGCTACGACAGCCGCATCGGCGATATGCCCAATGACATGCACGATGGCTTCAAAAGCTACTGGCTGGTCTCCGAACCGCTGAAGCAGGTGTTTGAGGCTGCGGACCCGGAAGGCTTTGCCTTCGCACTCTGCGACTTCCGATTGGAAGACGGTACGCCCGGAGCGCCGCACTATCTTTGCGAGGTGGTGCGGATCATCGACGCCATCGACGAGGAGGCATCCACCGTCAAGGTGTTGACCGGATACCGTAATGGAAAGTACTACAGCGTTACGGGTGGTGCCGAGTTGGCATTCAGGAGAGACGTGGTTGGGTCCGCGCATGTCTTCAGGACTCCGCATACAGCAGATGCCTTTTGCGATCGGTTCTTGCGGGATACATTGATTGCGCAGGGATTTGGCAAATCTCCCAGGACGCGCGGCGTTAGGTTGATGGACGCTTTCGGTTGCTGATTGATGAATTTTCTACCGCTTGATGGAGTGAAAGCAGATGCCGGCCAGTAACGTCATCCTTGAAAGTCATCATGTCATTGAAAACACCATCTTTCGTGATCATAGGTTGCTCAAAAAATTGGCCGATCATGGCTTGATCGACAAGGATGTATCGACCAATCGCCTGTATCTGCCGGTCGATGGCAAGCTGGCCGACGAAATCGAGACATCCCCCCACCGAGGGCGCACGCGAAGTTCTTACACGGATGCAATTTCTGGTTATCTTAACGACATCCTTAAATCCCCGGATGGCGAACTGGCCATGCGTAATGACGCTGCTGCATTGAAGCGCGTCGCCTCCCAGGTCCACGACCTACAAGACACCCTCAAAATCGCCCTGATCAATCGCGACATGTTCGCAACCACCCCGGATCACTTGACCAAGGCCGAGACGAACGCACAAAACTACCGCACTCTTTCCGAGTACGAGCAATACCGCACTGCCCATGCCGACCAGTTGAAGATGCTGCGCTCGATGAGCAACGTCGAATCCGAATGGGCCGCCATCATCCACTCCGAGCAGCGGATCGCAAAAGTAATCGATGACGCACGCACGACGGGCAAAAATCTGGTCGCCGTCCCCAATGAACGCGACGCCGTTATCCGCGAGATCGCCGGCCGCGAGGAATTGCGCATGGCGATTGCGCACGCCGAAGATGCCGGCCGAATAAGGCTATCTGAGTCCAATGCGGCGTTGGTCAAGCAGGTATTGGATGACACCCCGACAACCATCGGCGGTACTGCACGCAGCATTATCCAAGGCTCAGGCGTCGCACCGCATCCGCCGTACATACCGGTTTCGCAACGCGGCTTCGCCACCGGCGAGCTATTGGCTGGCGACTTGTCTGCCGGCCAGGCGCTACGCAGCGCCGGCCTGTTCGCCACGGCCGCCGACACGGTGATGACCGGCCAGCGCGCCACACGCTTGCTCGGCCAGGACAATCCGCTCGCCGCACAATCGGAGCTTGCTCACTTCGCCGGCCGCAACGCTGGCGGCTGGGCTGGCGGCACGGCTGCTGCCTACGCGTTGGGTAGCTCGGGCGCCGGGCCGATGGTGTTGATCGCAGCCGATGCCTACTTCATGACCAAGGCCGGCGAGAAGGCCGCCGAGCTGCTCGACAACCGCGCTATCTACACCCAGACCGATCGGGAAGCCACGCAGTGGTCGTTCAACGGCACCGCCTGGGCGCGCGACGGCAGGGCCGACACCACCAACGACGGGATAGACAACCCTACCGCCACGCCCATCGTCGCCAGCTACGAGAAGGCACGCGAACTCAACTACCAGG
>NZ_JAJGQG010000060.1:0-3207 GCF_020783795.1 Xanthomonas sp. NCPPB 1067 | reverse complement strand
CAGCCCCATCAACTCTTTCTGGTCATCGATCTTCTTCTGATCGAAGATTTCCTTCAGCCCGGACTGCTGCAACTCGGCCGCACCGCGCTCCAGACCCGCGAGTGCTGATGCATCTCCATTGCGGATCTGGATCGTGCCGGCGGCGATGTCGCTCTTGGTCGTGCTGCTCGAGCTGTCGCTGGCATTGCCCAGCATGCTCAGCCCGGTACCAATGGCCATGCTGGCCATGCTGCTGCCCGTACCGCCAGCCACCGAGACGCCGCTGGTCTTGTACTCGGCCTTGTTCTGCAGATCCTCGACCGTCAGGCTGCCGGTGGACAGCCGGTTGAGGCTGGCATCGGCCGCGCTTGCAATGGCACCGCCGACCAACTTCGTATTGCCGCCCACCGTGATGTCGAAGCCGCCATTGCCCGCCTGGATGCCGCTCTGCTCGGTCACGCTGGTATAGCTGCTGTTGACCTTCTGCTGGCTGTAGCTGCCGCCGCTGCCCGAGCCGGTCGCCAGGGTCAGGCTGGCCTGCTGCTGCTTGCTCTTGTACTCGTTGGTGTCCTGCTCGCTCTTGATGAGCAGGTCGCCACCAACATTGGCCAGCACCTTGTTGCCAACGGCTTGTGCGCCCTGGATGGTGGTGTCGTTGCCGCTGACCAGGGTCAAGCTGTCGTTGGCCGTGATCACGCTTTCGGTGCGTAGATCGCTATTGCCCTTGGCGCTGCCCTTGCCCGCAGACACCGACAGGTAATAGCCCGTGACCGCGCCGACACTGATACCGATCTCGCCACCGGCGTTCTTGTTCTCCGATTTGGTGGTGCAGGAAGTCGCTGCTGATGAAGTTGTCGTAGTTGACGAAGCGCGGATCGGTCTCGATCAGGTAACGACGGCCCGGGCCGTTGCTGCGCCAGGCGTTGATGCCGCCCAGGCTGGTGGCCGCGCGGTCCATCGCGGTGCGGTCGGTGGCGGTGCCGTTGGACAGGCGATACAGCCCGCCGATGGGCAGATCGATCTGCGTCAGCGAGGTCTGGCCGCCGCCCACCAGATCGGTTACCGGAATGGTCGACGGATCGACACCCACCCGGTCCTGGTTGGCACCCACGACGATGCCGGTGCCGGCCGTGGTGGTCTGCACTGTGGCCTGATCGACCGTGCTGCGCGCCAGGCCGCTGTCGTTGGACATGACCGGCGCAACCGACATCGCGACGATGCCGCCGGAGGTGGCCAATGTGGCGTCCTGCGGGTTGGGGCCGAGGTGCGTGCCGGTGCTGCCGCTGGTCCCCGTGGTGACACAGATGCCGCCTGCGCCACCGCTGGCACGACCAGTCACCGCATGGCGGCCGACAGTTTCTGCGGCCTGGCGGGTACGGCCGCTCAGGCCGCCCTGTGCGCGGATGCCGTCGAGCGCGCTGCCGCCGCTGTTGTTGCGCCTTACTGTAGGTCAGGCCGGCGGTCAGGGCCGCCGCTTAATTATCTCCGTCCCTGATGATCTGATTTCTACTCATTCAGACCAAGTGAGCTTGGAAGATTTTTCACAAAATCGGCAACTTCACCCTCATAATTTAAGAATTCCGAAACCAAATCAGAACACAATAGAACCCTTTATATCAGGAAGTTCCTGCAGCTCAAAAGCCAACTACTCCATCATCTGAACAGCCGCATCTTGATCGACAATTTTAGTATCAGAAAACTCTAGAAAATTACAAGAATTAGCTATAACTTTGGCAAAATTTTTATTAACTTCACTCACGGCTTAACCACCTCTACAGCTATGTTTTTAATACCAAGCTTTTCGAAAATTCGCGCACTGCTGGAAGCCGTGCGCATGTAGACGACGCTGGCACTGTGAAAAACGTATGGATATCTAATCCGTATTGAATTCACTGGGGAAAACGCTGAATTTACGGCAACCTGCCATTAGCGCCATTACAAATCAGAAATAGTCAAGACTCTATCCCGGACCTATATTCATGCACAACCCGCCCCCCCCAGGCCGGATTTAAGCGACTCATCAAATCCACCCTGCGTACCAACATCTTCCCTACTAATTCTTCAGAATCTCCAAACTCCGAACTATACAAATCGAGAACCATCTTAGAAACAGCGCGACTTAATATCCAGTAAAGAACCTCATCCTCCGAAGAAGTAATTTTCTTAAAAATTTCATAATCCCTCTCAATGGAAGAGTAAACAAAAATTTTATCCTGATATACCAAAAATGGAACACCATCACTGGAAGGCTCAGTTTTTATCACAAGAAATTTTTTCGGAGCATTAATTATGGCACCAAGAGAAATCGCGTCGCGCTGAATCTCACTTATCTTGTCATTCACTTTTATCCACCTCTTTAAGAAATCCATTGACCCGCAACCAATCAACATTAACGCGATCTTTAAACCTAGGCAAGATTTGCGTACCACCACCAGGCTGCCCAAATGCAGGAGCAATTTCACCTTTGATCACTGGGAGCGGCTTTATGACTTCATACTCATGATAACCATTCCCCCTTGATCCAGGCGCCAATGCCCTCTGCTCATAAGGTGTTCCAAAGGGGGACAGAAAAGCGCCATCAGGGCTTCCATATCGATCCAATCTGGTACCGACTGGTAGTACATCATCAACGTGCGCCTCAGCAAAGCCAAGATTACTAGGCCAGTTCCAATTTCCATCTGGTTTAATTTCTTCACCAGCTTTTCTGAATTCATCGTATCTAGAAAATCCGCCAGCTTCGCTGTCAACCGCGCCCCCATGGACCGGAGTGGTACCAGCAGAACTTGTTTGTTTGGGTGTTACTCGTTTAAGAGCAAGGCCGATCTGTTCTGTGGTCGCCTCAGCAGATTTCACTAAGTCATCAAACTTCTTCGCAACAACCGCACTCCCCCAGGCAGTAGATACGAGCAGGCTATGACCGCCAGTTGCTTCTGTTGCGATCGCGTCGAGCGCACTAACTGCTAGGCGCCCACAGGCAACAAGGTTTAGCGCGCATGCTCCGCCACCCGCCGCTGCGAGGCCGATCGCGGCCCCTGTAGCTGGAACAGCGAGGGTAAGGCGGCCGTCTCTGCCAATACCCTTTCCAGCATAAGTCAGCAGCTCGGGCTGGTACATCAGCTGCAGCTCGTCTTTTGTCAAGCCCGCAGTGCCGAGCGCATTGAAGACATCCCTGAAGTTCTCAGGGGTGCCTGCCAACTTGTTGCCATAGAGGTGAAAATTGTCTCGATC